>NZ_JAUBUJ010000080.1:0-42249 GCF_036705405.1 Microcoleus sp. B13-B6 | reverse complement strand
TTTGTCCCAATTTGAATGTTGATGCGAACAGGAGAGGGAAATAAATTCAGGGGATTGATTTGTCGCCACATAGACATTGCCAGCACAAGCAGTCCCGCCGATGCGAGTGCGAGTGCGATGAGTTGTCCAATGTCAACCCAGTCTAAAAAGCTGGTGGAAGTCTGGCGGGTGAAACCACACACAGGGAACGAACCATCGTTAGTCCAATCTAGGGTATCTACACTTTCTAGAGCTGTGTCTAGTGGTGCAGTCGAGGTATACAAGCAGTCGAACTGCTTGCGACTACTTGCGACTGTTTGTGTAACTTCGGGTACTGTGTCAAGCAGTTCAGGCACTGCGTCTACACTTTCTAGAACTGTGTCTAGTGGTATGTCTAGCACTGCGTCTACACTGCCTACATTCACTGTGTCAAGTGATTCACCGTCAACGAGGTACAGTTCTAGCAGCGCTTCCCATGTAGCAGTTTTGCTAAGCTTCCCGAACTGTCTGGCGTCTTCATTGGTGAATCCACGGTCAAAGGCGATCGCCTTTAATTGGTCAATGCGACGGTAGCTGACGGTAGGCTTAGTCATGGCTGACAAGCCCCTCTACGCCTTGCGCGTAACCGATTCCTGTCAAATAACTGCAGCCACGTCGTTCTAAATCGCCTCGCCCTTGATACCGCTGTTTCCGAAGCTTAGGGAAAATCTCACACAACCTGCGGGATAACTGGTTGATAGCTTTAACAGGGTTGTCCCGCTTGTTTGGTAAGTCCCGCCAAGTCAACTTTTCTTTGCCCTTCACAGTCTCAACCTTCAGCACCCCAGTCTTGATGTACCAGTCGCGCAACTGTTGCCAGAGGTCAGAAACGTAAACCTTACCTTCGGGTTGATATTCCAAACCGACTTCACGGACAAATTCCATCAAATGACTGGTACTGCGCGGTGTCCACTTGGGCTGCTTCTTGTCCTTTGCCTTGGTCTTATCCAGGCTAGCTAGGGCTGTTGCCAGCATTTTCTGCTGTTCTGCCAGCATTTTCTGCTGTTCGTTGATGACATCAACTTGGCTCTGTGCAAGCTCTATGAACTGAGATAATTGGGGGTCAAAAACCTGTTCAGGAGCGGAATGAGAATAGCTTCCCGTCCGGCGGATGCTCGGCAGCACTTCCTCAAAAACCCAAACTCGGAAACGCTGCGCCGCTGGTTTGTCCGATCGAAAAATAAGTTCGTACAAGCCGGGCTCAGTTACGGTGAGAACTTGTTGAGGGCCACCAGGGGTGATCATCGAATGAACACCCTTCCAGTTTGCAGGCATCTTGCTCAGGCGTTCCGACAAGGTGCTTTTACTGATTCCCAAAACAGCACCCACATCGGCGGCCGACCACTCAAGGGGTTCGGTTAAACCGAACACCTTTATCTCTTGGCTCTCAAAATTGAAAATTGATAACTCAGTCATTACAAAACCTCGCAAACTCAATCATTAAGAGTTGCGATCGTCCGCAAAGACAACCGTCCAAAAATGTCATAATTTATCGGCTCCAACCGTTGTACTCGAACGTTTGGGGAAGTCGTGGTTTGGCTAGCATTGCAAGTGCTCGTCAACCGCGCATCAATCTTCCTTAGTTACTCACGATTGCAGACTTCCAATTCCTTGTCAACACAGGAAGTGTAAAGTTTTGTTTCGCAAAAGTTGCCCGTAGAATCAACATCCTAATAGCATCAAAGCGGGCGTAAATGCTCCAAAATCTTGCCGTCTAAATAGACAGCATTAATCACCCTTTCCGACGTATCGCACCATTTAGCCACAACCGCACTCGGTACACCCTTGCCAACTTGTTCGCTGATAAAAGTATCCCGGCAAGAGTAAGGGGTAGTAGTCTTAGAACCCTGTTCATGTTGCCTGGTTTTTTCGGTAATCGGGTCAACCAATTTATGCCATACCTGTTTACTGAAATTGTTGTAATTAATCGCCCCGCCCTTAATAGGTGATGGAAATACCAACCTATCCTTGTCTGTCAGATTTTGTGGCTTGATACCTTTCAACAACTGAACCAGTTCTTGATTGCAAGGAAATTTACGCCGTTTGTTGTTTTTACTGCCGTCAACCCTTGTCTCCTTACCGCTTGGGTGCTGTATACTCCCATTAAACACAATGTGAGAAAAGTCAGTAGCAATGTCAGACCACCTCAACCCAACAGCTTCTGACGGACGGCATCCAGTCAGCAGCCAGAACTGCACCATCGGGTAGTAAAAACAAAACTTTTGCCCGGTTTCTCCCCTCCCATTCCAAGTACCTCTATGGTTCTTAAAAGCCTCCAATACCAGCTCTTTTTCTTGCGCTGTAAATGCGTTCGGTTCCGGGTCACTTTCCCAGTTGTGCTTAGGCAATTCCGCTGCCAGCCCTTCAAACGGGGATACAGTTAAACCCTTAACAATCTTGAACTTAATCCCCCATTTCACCGCTGCATTTAGGTGAGTCAAAATCCTTTTAGTCATGCTGTTAGTCGTATCTTCCAACAGCCAAGCGCGTACCTGCAAAGCACAGTCCTCTGATAGAGGCTGGTAGGGGCAACGGTCAACATAGCTTTGAATGCCTGTTACCAAGTAGTTAAAAGTTGTGGCCTTGAGTGCTGGTTTCTTGAATTCCAAATATTTAGCAAACAGCTTAGTCAGTGTCAGTTCCGGATTAGGCTTGACTGTCTCAATAACAGTCAGGTGAGTCTGTGACTTGTACTTTTTGAGTGTGGGGTCAAACCGCTCAAACTTGATGTCGGATTCAATCAACTGTGCTTTAGCTTCTGCCAGTTCCCAGTTCTCAGGGGTATCTGCCAAGTTGAGGTAAAAGTGTTTGCGTTCGCCGCCATAAAGATGTCTGGGTAATTGCAACCTCAGTCTGCCACTGCGAGTCTGGACAACAACCGATCCTTTTTTTGCCCGGTCAGGAGAGTCAACCATGATTTTGTCTCTAATTTCAATGCAACCAAGATACTACTTTTGGAGACAAATTGGAGACAAAATTGGAGACAAAGTATTTGCTAAACACACAACTCCTTGCTACACAAGGGGCTTAGCGCTTACTTCCTAGCGCCTTCCAAGCTAATTATGCGGGTTCGATTCCCGCTGCCCGCTTGCGCCTATAAAAACCTCAAACTAACGAGAAATCAACGGTTTGAGGTTTTTTATTGCTGATTTTTTGGGTTTTGGCGGGGTCAACTTGACTAGAAATTGGATACAAATTGGAGACAAAATGACTACGATTTGACTACGGAACGACCAAACTGAGTATCAACTGAGTATCAAATGACTACCCGATCGCCCTTTGTGGAGACAATTTGGAGACAAATGAATACAAATTGAATACAAAGCATAACTGTATTCAGTTTGAGCCGTTGAGGTTTGCAAGTATCTCTCAAAACGCCTCCACATCTGAGCTTGTGGTGAGCTCGGTACAAGAACAATTGGTTAACATAGAGTGCCCTGATTTGACAAGCTTGCCGATCGAACTCAGCTTGAGTTATGACTGATTCGGAGTCGCATCAGTCACAAGGAGGGCCCGTGAAATATTTTTCAGTAGTAATGTATTTGCTGCGGGAACGGCAACAGTTTCTCGAAGAAATTCGCCAAGGTGTCAAGCTCAAATCTAAAATTTTCGGTTTGTTGATTTCTAGTACCGTATTTTTTGCCATTTACGGAGCGATATTAGGTGCCTCTAGTACGTGGATGCAATGTCTGGTTTCAGCAATTAAGTTGCCAGCACTTTACTTGCTGACGCTGATTATCTGCTTTCCCACACTTTACTTTTTTAATGTCATGTTTGGTTCAAAACGAACTTTTGAGCAGTATTTGACATTGTTGATGACAGCGATGGCGATGATTAGCGTTTTGTTGTTTGGATTTGCACCTGTTAGTCTGTTTTTTCTTCTGAGCAGTACCAATTACAATTTTTTTCTAGTGTTGAATGTTGCTATTATGGCAATCACAGGATTTTTGGGAGTAAGTTTCATTTATCAAGGAATGCACTTTCTGTCTGAACAAGATGCCGAAGGCAAAGACATCAGGCTAAATATTTTGCGCTTTTGGTTGGGACTATATGCGTTTGTTGGCACTCAGTTGGGATGGACGCTGAGACCGTTTTTTGGGTCGTCGGGAATGGCTTTTCAACTCTTCCGAAACCGAGAAAGCAATTTTTATATGAGTCTGTGGCAATCAATTATGTCTCTGGGAGGATCGTAATTAATCCGAATTTAAGGAGCTTTTAAAGAGTGATACAAGCGGATTTGGAACAGTTAAAAATTCCTGAGAAGGAGTTGGAGGATTTGAGCGGAATAGCTTTGAGCGACGGTTTTGCAGCGGATTTTTACCGACATGCTGCACTCCGGGACGGGAAAAAGCTGTTTTCTCTTTTGTTGAATGAGTTGCTGATATTTTGCCTGACATTAGTTGTTTCGCTGCCGATTGCTTTACTGGCTAATCAACATAAGGTTGGTTCATTTAGCGATGCTGAGATATTTGTCCGGGTTTTACAAATAACTTTGGGTTTGTCGCTGGCGATTACTGTGGCTTGGAATGTCTATAAATGGGTTAAGGCCAAGCCTCTGGCAACGCTAGCCGGTCTGCTGGATGAAGTTGAGAAGTATCATGAGGTGATTCAGGCTTTAGATATTATCGATCGCCTAACGGCTGCTGGCAATTTACAAGCCAATTTAATTAACCGAGGAGATGCAATTGAGGCATTAAAAATTACTAGAGAAAGTTTAGTCTGTGCTTTGAAAACAGAGAGGATTCTCAGGGAAAATCAGCAATTTATCGACCGCCGTTACGAGTTATTTGCTAATATTGAAAGTAATTTGGCTGCTTTGATGGCGGTGGATGTGAGCAATCGGGCGACTGAATACGGGCGGTTGCTGAATGAGGCTTTGGAAATTGGGATGAGCGTACACAAAGAGGTAAGAAAGTTACAAAATAGCAAGTAAATAGGGATTACATACACGCAATGTATTTATGTCTCTTCTAGGATTTTGGTAATTATTGTTGTGAAAAGGCGATCGCAACTAGGAGAAGCCTTGCGTACCTTGTCAACATCTAAAAGTTCTAACAGTTTGGGAGCGTGTCGTGTTTTGTGATATTTACCTTTAGAGGTTTTATTAGTGGCTGATTTCAGCCACTGACTCAGGTTGTATTTTGAAACTTTCTCCACGCTTTGATTTCCCTGCCTTTTGTGAAGATAATCTTCTTTAAATCCGCCCTTATAAAACTTGCTTAAAGCATCAATATCAGCAATAAACCAAGCCTCCATAGTTTGTACCATTAAGTGGCAACAGGCATCATCACGCCCCTGGGTCGCCAAAATCCAAGGTTGGTCTTCTTTTCTGCTCCTTAAATGCTCCCAAGGTGTGTGAGTTTCAGGAACAGGAGATTCAGAATCAACAAGCAAAACATTAAAAGCATCTGGATAAGATTCCATACTCATTAGGAAATCTTCGCAAGCATCGCCGCGAGATCCAGACATGATTGACAGGATTTTTATGCCTTTGCTCTCTGCGAGATCGTAGAGTTATTTGAAGAGATGAACAAAACCCGCTCGCAGCCCCGCTGTTGTCTCTTTTCCTGCCGGAATTTTACTCCTAAATCCCGGACGTTGTTGAGGTATATTTTCTGTTGTACTTTCATCTTCACTTTCATCTCCAATGCCTTCAATATAAATACGAATCTCCCTTACCATCGGTTTCCTCCGATGTGTCCCATCCGCCACAAATCTCCTAGAGTGTACTTTTCCAGCCACTTTTTAAGTTGCTGAGGCTCTAGACGGCGCAAGTGACTGCCTGTGTTATTCTGTTCGCAAACTAAGACGGATTCGGGAACTTCACTCAAACCAGAAACTAAAGCATCAGAATGAGTAGTAACAATTATTTGAGTTCTTTTAGATGCCGCAATTAGCAATTCAGCAACAGTCGATAAGATATCTGGATGCAACCCTAATTCTGGTTCTTCAATACAAATCAGGGGCGGTGGACTTGGGTGGCAAAGTAAAGTCAGCAAGCACAAATAACGAAGGGTACCATCTGATAAACGGGTAGCAGGAATTGGTCGATTGAAGTTTTTATCCCTTAGAAATGTTTGTATTGTACTACCTTCAATTTTAGTTATGATGTCACCTACTGCCTCGTAAAACTTTTGCAACTGCTCGATTAGCAAAGGTTTAATACCTTGGTATTCTAAATTGTTCAAAACATGAGCAAGGTTACTTGCATCTTCTTCAAGAAAGTCATTTGGTAAATCAGATGGTTGGGGCTTTCTTGGTGGCGTGTACCTGCCTAAATTCCATTCCCGATAAATACGGATATTGGAAAACTGATTGTTTAAATAGGCTAACTCAGGGTAAAAATCTTTGTCTTGTTTTTGGGACAAAACTGATTGAGAAGGATTTATCTCGCCACGGCGAAGATGGCGTGGACTCCTATTAGTGTATGTACCTTTTCCCTCTGCTGAGACATTTCTAATATTTAAGACTGGATTTCCATTTTCATAGCGGTAGAAAAAATATACATCTTCATAATTTGGATCTAATTCTAATTCATTTTCTACATATTCATCTACAATTTGTAGTTTTGGACCTTCCATCGTGAAAGAGATTTGATAGCGTAAGGGGATAGTTTCTTCAGGGTAATCTACGGTTGCCTCGATTGTAGCTGTTGGAATATTGTTGGAATTTTTTTCATCACCTTTCCAAAGCCACTCGCCAATACCGCCTCCTTGCCGAAATGGAGTATTTATATCATTGGGTGTTGACTGTAAAATCCCCACGGCATCGATCAAGTTGGACTTGCCCGATGCGTTGGGACCAATTAACACATTCAGGGGTTGAAGTTCTATTTCCTCTCCTTCACTTCCGTAGGATAGAAAGTTTTTTAAGCTAAGAGTTCGGATAAATCTTTTGCCTTGCATCTCATCCTCCTATTTAAAGCTTTTGATATCTGCAAAAATAGTATCACACTTTCGTCATTTTAAGGTCAGTAATCTGGGGATTACTGACCTTAAAATAGAGTTGATAGCTAAGTCCTGGATTCGGAGCGCTCGATCATTTCAATCGTCAAAAATATCCAACTGTTCGCCCTCCGACTCTTTTTTACCATTTTTTTTAACACCTTTCCGCAGCCCGATCGCAATTTTACTATGTTTCTCAATCTGCTTCATCACCTGTCTCGCCCGGTCAATCACCGACGGCGGTAAACCAGCTAATCTGCCCGCTTCAATTCCGTAAGATTTGTCAGCACCTCCCGGCTGAACTTGGTGCAAAAATACGATTTGATCCGGCAATTCTTTCACTGTCACTTGATAATTTGCGACATTATCTAAAATAGAAGCTAACTCATTTAACTCGTGATAGTGAGTCGCAAAAATTGTCCGCGCCCGAATCTCAGTTGCTAAATATTCTGCCACAGACCAAGCAATCGAAAGTCCGTCAAAGGTTGCCGTTCCTCTGCCAATTTCATCTAGCAAAACCAAGGATTGCGGCGTCGCATGATTGAGAATATTTGCAGTTTCGTTCATTTCTACCATAAACGTAGACTGACCTGTTGCCAAATCATCTACTGCGCCGACGCGGGTAAAAATGCGATCGCAAATTCCCAAACTCGCAGCTTTCGCCGGCACAAAACTGCCCATCTGCGCCATTAACTGGATCAAACCCACCTGCCGCAAGTAGCAGCTTTTCCCGCTAGCATTCGGCCCGGTTAAAATAATTAAATCTGGGCGGTTTAGCGATTCTTCCCGACCCAAAAAAGCAGAATTAGGTACAAAAAATCCCGGCGGCAAAGACTTTTCCACCACAGGATGACAACCTTCAATAATTTTAATTTCCCGACTTTCTGTCATAGTCGGGCGGCAGTAATTTTGGTAAACTGCTACTTCGGCCAAACCGCACAAAACATCTGCCGCCGCCACGGCGCGGGAAACGTTGCGAATAATTTCGGCGTGTTCTCCTACCTCCGATCGCACTTTAGCAAAAATATCGTATTCCAATTGATTTAAATCTTCCCGTGCTGTCAGAATTCGCACTTCCCTTTCTTTTAATTCTTCAGTGCTATAACGTTCTTCATTGGTGAGAGTTTGCTTACGGGTGTAGTCCTTCGGCACTTGGTCTACTTTCGATTTGGTAATGCTGATGTAATAGCCGAAAGCTTTATTGTAGCCTACTTTTAAATTAGAAATTCCCGTGCGTTTTCTCTCGGTAGCTTCTAAATTTGCAATCCATTCTTGGTCGGCTGATGCAGTGTGGCGCATTTCATCTAGCATGGCATTGATTCCCGATCGAATCAAACCTCCTTCTTTTAAATGAATCGGCGGTTCGTCAACTAAATGAGCGTGAATTTTACTTGCTAATTCTTCTAAAAGTGGCGGTACATTTTGCAGCGCTTTCAAATAGGGCGAGATCCCTTGGGCTGCGATCGAAGCTAATTCCGGCAGTTTCGAGAGAGAATCAGCTAAAGCGACCAAATCCCGCGCGCTAGCTGTTCCAGAACCGGCGCGGCCTGTCAGTCTTTCGATGTCGTAAATTTGGCGCAGCAACTGCTGCAAATCTTGGCGCAGACCGTTATTTTCTACTAATTCTTGAATCGTGTCGTGTCGGGCGCAAATGCCTTTAATGTTGAGCAAAGGTTGCAGCACCCAGCGGCGCAAAGCGCGGCCTCCCATTGCGGTGCTGGTTTTGTCGATCGCCCACAGCAGCGAACCGTGAAAAACCCCATCTCTCACTGTTTGAGTAATTTCGAGATTGCGGCGGGTTTGGTAGTCGAGTATGAGAAAATCGGTGAGAGTGTAAGTGTGCAATCTTTGCAAAGAAACTGCTTTTTCCTTTTGAGTTTCTTCGATATATTGCAGCAAACCGCCGGCGGCGCGCACTGCGAGGGAAAGGTGGCCGCATCCCATACCTTCGAGCGATCGCACTTTGAATTTTTGTAGAATTCTCTGTTTTGCTTCGGACAAACTAAACGGAATTTGCGATCGCAAAGAATAGCAAAACGAATTCGGCAAACAATCGGGCAAATGCTCGGATTTCTCTCCGGGCCTCAACATAGTCACCAAATCCGGCGCATTAGTCGGTACCAAGACTTCCGAAGGCTGCAAGCGCAGCAATTCTAGGGTTAATTGTTCTAAACTGTCTGCTTGGGTAGTGACGAATTCTCCCGTAGAAATATCTGTATAAGCCAATCCCCAATGTTCCCCAGCGATGACGACTGCTGCTAAAAAATTATTTTGTCGGGGTTTGAGCATTCCGTCATCAGTCAAAGTTCCGGGAGTGAGAATGCGGGTAATTTCTCGCTTGACTTGGCGGCCTTCTTTAGCAGCAATCGAGGCATCTTCAACTTGATCGCAAACTACCACTGCATAGCCTTTTTCTACTAACATTGAAGTGTAGCGGTCTAGGGCGTGGTGCGGCACTCCTGTCATCGGCACTCTGCCAATTTCCTTGCCGCTTTCTTTGCTAGTACAAACAAGTTCTAATTCCTGCGAAATAGTAACTGCATCTTGGAAAAAACACTCAAAAAAATCTCCGACTCGAAACAATAAAAGTGCGTGGGGATACTGTTCTTTCACTTCCACATACCGCTGCATCATCGGCGTCAGCTTGGTGAATTCTAGTAGGCGGTGGTCGGCATTGCGGATGTTGGGTTGATTGGGATCTGTTGGGGTAGATGCAGTGTAAGGCATAAAAGGCGATCGATAAATTTTAATCTTTAACAACTTTAGCGCAAGCTCGGCTTTTAGCTCTAACTAATATACAATATTTGACGATTAATCCTCCTTAAGCAGGGTGCGTAATTCTCAAGATTTGGGCGGAGTATTGAGCTATACAAAAGTCACGCGCCCTGCTTAATAATCTATAAACCCGCTTTATACTTGAGAAGTTTTCGGTCGCTTTTTATCTAAAGTGAGCCAAAATATCGGTCTTAGTGAGATAAAGTGAGAAAAACTTATTTTTTGTGAGATGAGAGCGATCGGCGATCGACAAAAACAATCTCAGCTATGTAGTTGTTAGCTGTTATGGCAGAAGGAAGAAGGCTTTAGTTATCTAGGAGAGAAGGAAGAAGCAAGGATTTCAGCAATTAAGAACGTCCTAACCGTCGGGCGTGGTTGCTATAAATGTTGGTGGTTAACAGAACAATGTGAAATCTCCCGCACTTTAGTAGGAGGAGAAACTTTACATTTTTGTTATTGAAAACAGCCGGAAGATAGATTTGTAAATTATACCTTGGATAGAGATAAAATATATTTTATATGATTAAAATTAAAAAAATCCAAGTTACTAATTAATCGGCGTAGTAAGTTTAAGATTTACAATCAAAAATCTGCTAGCTAGTAGTTAACTAGAGGAGAACGAAATAATGAAGGCTCTTTGCTGGCACGGAGCAAATGATGTGCGAGTTGATAATGTACCAGACCCAACAATTATCAACCCGCGCGATGCGATAGTTAAAATCACGTCTACAGCAATCTGCGGCTCAGATTTGCACCTCTACGATGGCTTCATCCCGACAATGCAATCGGGCGACATCATGGGGCACGAATTCATGGGGGAAGTAGTCGAGCTCGGCAGCCAAGTCAAGAACTTAAAAAAGGGCGATCGCGTGGTCATTCCTTTTACTATTTCTTGCGGCAGTTGCTTCTTTTGCAACCGCGATTTGTGGTCGCTGTGCGACAACTCCAACCCCAATGCTGGGCTGGCTGAAAAAATGTTCGGTCATTCGCCGGCGGGACTGTTTGGCTACTCGCATTTAACGGGCGGCTATGCAGGAGGCCAAGCAGAATACGCGCGGGTTCCGTTTGCAGATGTCGGCCCTTTAAAAATTCCCGACGGACTTTCTGACGAACAAGTATTGTTCCTCACCGATATCTTTCCTACGGGTTACATGGCGGCCGAAAACTGCGACATTCAGCCGGGGGATACTGTAGCAGTTTGGGGATGCGGGCCGGTGGGACAATTTGCAATCAGAAGCGCGTTTATGCTGGGGGCCGATCGAGTAATTGCGATCGACCGCGTACCGGAACGCTTGCAAATGGCGGCTGCGGCCAAAGCTGAAATCATCAATTACGAAGAAATGGACGCCGGGGAAGCCGTCACCGAAATGACGGGGGGACGCGGGCCCGACTCTTGCATCGACGCGGTGGGGATGGAAGCCCACGGCACCGGTCTCGACGCTTTGTACGACAAAGCTAAGCAAGCCGTGCGGTTGGAGAGCGATCGACCTACGGCCCTGCGACAAGTAATCCTCGCGTGTCGCAAGGGTGGCACAGTGTCAATTCCCGGCGTTTACGGCGGCTTCGTTGACAAAGTGCCATTAGGTGCAGCTTTCAACAAAGGCTTGACCATGAAAATGGGACAGACGCACGTTCACCGCTATTTGCGGCCTTTGCTCGATCGCGTTCAAAAAGGCGAAATTGACCCGTCATTCGTAATTACGCACCGAATGAAATTGGATGAAGCGCCCCACGCCTACGACATTTTCAAAAACAAAAAAGACAACTGCATCAAAGTTGTCCTCAAACCCTAACTCGCATTTACCCTTCACGGAAAAACTATGCTTTTACAAGAAAAAGAATCAGGCGACTTGATAGAAATCCTCGATGTAGATGCTTTAATCAGCCCTACAAAAAATGAAGTGCCGGGAAAAAATCAAGCTGGTCAAGAAGAGCAAGAAACAGCAACTTTTCCAAAAAGTAATTTAGTGTTTCCTTCCGGTGAAACTCTGCCCCGTTGTTGGACTGAGGAAAATTATCAAACTCATTGATTCAAGACATTCCCCCTAGCCGGGAAGCTAGGGGTAGGGACACGGCACATAGCATTGGTGTCAACTTAAGACTGAAACCCCTGAGAAATCTCGTTTTTACGCTAAGTCTAGATCCCCCTCGCATCCCCCTTAAGAAGGGGGACTTTGAGAAGACTCTTGTCCCCCCCTTCTTAAGGGGGGCGCCAGGGTGATCTAGATTTAATGGTCAAACAGCAGTCTCTGGCTGGGTTTCACTCTTAAGTTGACACTCCTTGGGCACATAGCTGTCAGCTAAACCCGAAAAACCGCCCTCCCACAGGGGTTAAAACCTCTGCAGGAGGGCGGTTTTGACGTGTTTTTTGACACCAGGAGGACACAGCGCTGTGTTTGTTTAAATAGAATGTACGATCGACCAAATTTCATATAGTCTTTAGTTCGCGGGCGCGAGAAACCGCATTAAACTAAAGTGATAAAGATAACCGGGTTTGATTGAATTTCTTTATGACTAAAAGCTGATTCCCTCCCTCACGGGCAGCGTTAAAACTAATGAAAGTTAATCAAACAACCCTGGGAGGAATCCCCCATGTTTTACCATAAGAAGCCACTACAGTATTACAAAAGACCAGAAAAGCCAGATGCCGTTTACGCCAAGAAGATACAAGAACTAATTGGCGGTACATTTGGCGAAATGACTGTGATGATGCAGTACCTATTTCAAGGTTGGAACTGCCGAGGCCCTGCCAAATATCGCGATATGCTGCTTGATGTTGGTACAGAAGAAATCGGGCATATCGAGATGTTAGCAACTATGATTGCTCACTTGTTAGATAACGCTCCTGTATCTCTGCAAGAAGAAGGTTTCAAGGATGCTGTGGTGGGTGCTGTGATGGGTGGAAACAGCCCGCGAGATGCGATCGCCGCCAGCATGAATCCGCAGCACGCAATTGTATCGGGTTTGGGCGCACTTCCTAGCGACAGCGTAGGGTATCCCTGGAACGGCCGTTATATCGTTGCTAGCGGCAATCTTTTAGCAGATTTTCGCTCGAATTTGCACGCCGAATCGCAAGGAAGATTGCAGGCTGTGCGGATGTATGAAATGTCAGACGATCCGGGCGTCAAAGACACCCTGAGTTTTATGATCGCCCGCGACACGATGCACCAAAATTTGTGGCTGGCGGCGATCGAAGATTTAGAAAGTTCGGGAATGGAAACAACACCTGTTCCGAGTTCCTTCCCGCAGGAGTTGGAAAAGTCAGAATTTGCTTATCAGTTTTGGAATCATTCTGAAGGTTCCGAAAGTAGCGAGGGACGCTGGGCGAAAGGCAAATCAATGGACGGCAAAGGCGAGTTTGAATATGTACCCAATCCCCAACCGTTAGGGCCAGAACCAGTACCCCCGCCGCCAGAACCAAAATTGCACGGCACTGGCATGGTATAGCCAATCAAAAAGTTAGTAATGGAGTTTCCTGTCCCCGATCGAGTAATTAAGTAATGAAGGACTAAAGTGCTTACTCCTAACCTAACAAAAACTAAAGTTCTTACTACGAACCCAAACCTTCGTAGTAAGAACTTTACTACATGATTGGCTAATTAATTAGTTAAGGATTTCAGTCCTTACTACAAACCAGATTTTGACCCGAAGTCTAATAACTAACAATAAATAAGTTATGCAACTGCAAGCAGTAATTCTCGATATTGACGGTACTCTGACGCTCAGCAATGACGCCCACGCTCAAGCTTGGGTAGAGTCATTTGCGGCTTACGGCTACGAGGTGCCGTTCGAGAAAGTTCGCCCGCTAATTGGCATGGGAGGCGACAAAGTTATACCCCAAATGGTATCAGGACTTTCCGACGAAGCAGGCGACGGGAAAAAGATTGCACAGCGGCGCAAAGAACTGATTATTAACCGCTTTTCTCCCGATCTTTCACCAACCCCCGGTTCGCGGGATTTGCTGTTAAAAATGCAGCAAGAAGGATTGCGGCTAATTATTGCTACTTCAGCTACCACCGAAGAACTTTCCGGTTTGCTGAAAGCTGCACAAGTTGACGATTTATTGGATCAAGCGCAAGCGGCGACATCGAGTGATGCGGAAGCTTCTAAACCGGAACCGGATATTGTGGAAGCTGCTTTGAGCAAATTGCAGATGGAAGCGAGTCAGACGGTGATGTTAGCTGATACTCCTTACGATATCGAAGCTGCGGGCAAGTGCGGGGTGCCAGTAATTGCTTTTCGGTGCGGAGGTTTCGATGATGCTTCGCTGGCAAATGCTGCGGCAATTTACGATCACCCTGCTGATTTGTTGGCGCATTATGACGATTCTATTTTAGGGAAAAAGGAATTGGTAGCGCGTTGAAGTAATACGGGCGATCGCGGGTGGATTGCCACTATTAAGCGCGATCGCTCAAAATCCACTCTACCTGATGGGCTTCTGTGCGATCGGGAATATCTAGGCGCGCAGCTAATTTGCGAATGACTGCTTCCGGTACAGTTGCTGTGCGCGATCTATTCCGCTGCAATATTTCTTCTAGAGGTACTTCTAGATAAACAATGCGAATGCGCGCTTCGTAAGCAGCAAAAAAATTAATTAATTGCTGCCGCATTTGTTTAGTTGTATTCGTGGCGTTCCACACAAAAGAACGCCCCTCATCCATGTATTCTCGCGCTCTTTTTTTGGCGGCTGTCACCACATTTCCAGGGGTTTCGTCGGGAGGGACATTCATCTCTTTTCGCAGTGCATCCAGCGAGATTACTGGCAAATTTGGGAGATTTTTCTGAATCCAATAATCTTTACCACTTGCCGGCAAGCCCGACATCAAAATTACTTCACATTTAGTGTCGTCAAATGCTTCGTAATCCGGGTTTCCGTTCTCTTTGCGGAAGTAGATAAATCGGCTGTGTGCGGAGGGGAATTGTCGGGGAGAATCCAAACAATTATTTTCTTGACAAAACTCCCGAAATAGTTCTATTTTATCAAGCAATTCTTGTCTGTCGCTACACTGTCGGCCGCGCACGTCTGCTTCGGCTAAAAGTGCGAGGAAATCGCAGCGGACAACTTGACTGACTTTAATTACAGACTGCTGGGGGTTGGGTTTGTCGATCAGCCAGATGGGTAAACTACCGAATTGGACGATCGCCACAACTGTTTCGCGAATCTCAAACTGCACGGGCGGGTCGAATTGAGATAAAATTTGTCTGACCATTCTCGCACCTTGGCGGGCGTGACCTTTTGAACTAATTCTGCCGTCGGCTTCTATTGTTGTAAAGGCGGGTTTGGCGACATCGTGCAGCAAAGCGGCGGCAAAAAGTATCGATCGTTCTTTTTCGGGAAGTTGCCGCCAATTCGGGGAAGATATTAATGCTTCGCAGACCATTCTGGTATGAATTAAAACGTCTCCTTCCGCGTGATAAATCGGGTCTTGCTGGCATCCTTTTAAGTTTTGAATCCAATCGAAATGATTTTGAATGCTGTCCCACTCCAGAAACCAATCGGGGGGTTCGGGACAAAAGGGAAAAGTCCAAGTTGGGGATTGTGATAATAGAGCAGTCATGGTTTCACCTCTTTGTTAATATAGTAAGATGTCGAATTGGCACCTTTATTTTTTAGTCCGCGAAGGCGGACTTCGTTTGTGTAGTCGCGGTTTAAACCGCCGAGTATTATAATAGTTATAGTTAGGGCGCAAGTCCTGTGAAATTAAATAAATCTGCACCGGGACGCAGAATATTGGGTACAATTGGGCGATTGAGCCAATGTCCTTCGGCGTTTTTAATCGCTGTTAAAAAACTGGCACGCACGTATTTGTAACGCGCCTTGACAATTCCGTCTTCCTCTACTTTAATATACAAACCTTCCATAATATCGCTCTTGTCAGTCTCTTTCAAACACCGCTCCTCATCTAATCCCAATTCCCCGCAGTACAAACGCAAGCGTTCCAAATGTCCAGGTTGAATAAAATTAGATTTTTCCATAAACTGCATCATTTGCTTTGGAGATTTCAGGACTCCCGAAAACAGCACGGGAACGGACACTAACGGCAGTCCGCTTAACAACTTGCGGCGGGATTCTGTACTCATAAATTGACTGGTTTCTAAGTCGAGCACATCGTATTCCATAAAATAGTGCGGCAAAAAATCATAAAAAACAGTGTGTTTGGCATACAGCCATTCGCCGTAAAGAATGTAGCGATTTCCCAGCACTTCTCCCAGCGCCCCGCTGAGACTGAAAGCCCATTGTTTGAATAAGTTAAAATGTTTTTCCCTCGGCCCGCCGGTGAGATAGTGGCCGCGACTTTGCAGCAGCATTTGTCCATCTGGTGCGAAGCTGATGCCTGTATTAGCGCCGTCTACCTTTTCTTCTATAATTAGAGGGCGATCGATCAGGGCGCTAAATGGCACGCTGTCGAGGTCTTCATCACCCGGTTGGAAACGCGAACCTTCGATGTGATAAGTTCTAGGATATTTAACAATTTTGAGCATCAGCCCATCCCTTTGAGATTTGAGACTTTAGAGGCGACCCAATCTATTTAACCATTATAATGGAATTATAACAAAGGAGCGTGTAAGTTGAAAAGTCAAAGTTTCCAGAGCATATCATCAGCAATCGCTGGGATTCTATTAGTAGGCGCGCTACTCCTCGGATTAAACTCTTTCGTCGTTATCAATCCCGGTGAAGCAGGGGTGGTTAGCGTTTTAGGAAAAGCCACAGATGGAGCATTGTTAGAGGGGTTTCATCTCAGACCCCCGTTGATATCCAAGGTAGATGTGTACGATGTAACAGTGCAAAAATTTGAAGTTCCCGCCCAGAGTGCTACTAAAGACCTTCAGGATTTAAATGCTAGTTTTGCGATCAATTTTCGCCTCGATGCTGAGAAAATAGTGGAGATCAGAAGGACTCAAGGAACTTTGGAGAATATAGTCTCAAAAATTATTGCTCCTCAGACGCAAGAAGCATTTAAAACAGCGGCTGCACTGAGAACCGCCGAACAATCTATTACTCAAAGAAGTGAACTGAAGCGAGACTTTGATACTGCGCTGAAGGAAAGGCTATCAAAGTATGATGTAATCGTACTCGATACGAGCGTTGTTAACATTCGATTCTCCACAGATTTTGCGAAAGCGGTTGAGGAGAAACAGGTTGCTGAACAGCGAGCGCAAAGGGCTGTTTATGTGGCTCAGGAAGCAGAACAGCAGGCTCAAGCTGACATTAACCGCGCTCAAGGTAGGGCTGAAGCTCAAAGACTTTTGGCTGAAACTTTGAAGGCTCAGGGCGGCGATTTAGTGCTGCAAAAAGAGGCGATCGAAGCTTGGAGAAGCGGCGGCGCTCAGATGCCAAAAGTGCTGGTTATGGGCAGCGGTTCTAGTCGGGTTCCTTTCATTTTTAATATGAGCGATATTCAGGAAGAACCCGATCGCCCGCAAGTGACCAACGATTAAAACATGACTGACGGTAACAAACCCGGTGTCTGGGAAAATATGGGCTTTGCTAACCAGAAATCTCGGAATAAACCGGGTTTCCTCAGAAAGCGCACATAAGTCTTATGAGAATTGCCGGAATATGCTACACTTCTGAAAGCCACAATATAACGACAGGTTTCAAACTGTCGTTATAAAAGCGAAGTCCGCAATTAACACGTAGGCAACACACTCATTTTAGGAAGCAAGGAAAAATCATGACCCGCGCTATAATGGAAACCGACAAAGGCACAATCAATTTGGAATTGTTCGATGCGGATGCGCCTAACACAGTGAAGAATTTTGTTGACTTGGCCGAAAAAGGTTTTTACGATGGATTGGCTTTTCACCGAGTCATTCCTAACTTTATGATTCAAGGTGGCTGTCCAAAAGGCAATGGAACGGGCGGCCCCGGCTACAAAATCAAGTGCGAAATCAACTCGAACAAACATGAGGCAGGAACTTTATCGATGGCTCACGCAGGTAAAGATACGGGTGGTAGCCAATTCTTTATTTGCCATTCTCCCCAGTCTCATCTAGATGGAGTTCACACAACTTTTGGCAAAACTGAGGATATGTCTGTCGTCAATGCTATCCGCCAAGGTGACAAGATTATTTCGCTCAAAATTGAGCATTAATTTTCAGTAATTTAGTTGCGTTTGTAGTAAGGACTTTAGTCCTTATTGCAAACAAAACGTGTGAAATTTAAGAGTTTGAAACTCTACAATTTATGACCCATAATTTCTTGAGGGTACCCGCCACGTGATTTATCCGTGGAATCAATCCAAAATCCAAAATCCTTGCATCCTCAAGCCCCCGGATTTATCCGTGGTGTCAATCTAAAATCTAAAATCTAAAATCTAAAATCGAATGACTGTTATCAATGATAATGCTGTGGTGACTGAGTTAACTGAACTATATTTAAAATACGAAAAAGCTCTTTGTACGAATGATATTGAAACTCTTGATAATTTGTTCTGGGATGCGCCGGAAGTTGTGCGGTTTGGGGTGACGGAGAACCTCTACGGGAGCGATGAGGTGAGGGCTTTTCGCAAAGGACGATCGCCTGTAAATGTCGATCGAGAAATGTTCAACCTCAAAGTCGTGACATTCGATGCAGACACGGCGGCTGTGACGCTGGAATTTCGCCGTGTAATGGATGGAGTAGTACGGCTGGGGCGGCAAAGTCAGATGTGGCGCAAGTTTCCTCAAGGGTGGAAGATTGTTTCCGCTCACGTTTCTTTTTTGCCGGTGTAAATGTTAAAGGTAAGGAAACAATAATTGTCTAAAGCAGGCGGACTTTATGACTGAATCATTCATCCTCTAGAGCAACGTCTAATAATTCAATTTCCAAACTTTCTTCCTCATCTTCATAATTAAATTCTACTCTGCTCTGCTTAATAATCTCGCTCAATATATTGCTTAAGTACCCTTTTGCAACAGCTTGTTCAAATCTTTCTATCAGAATAGGAACATTGATTATTTCTTATATACATTCCATGTACTGAGATACTATAGCATTTATTGAATACAGCTTTCGAGCTTGTGCTTCAATCTTTGATTTAATTTCCCTATCTGAATCTAAAGATTTAACTACAAATGTTATCGGATACCTTTCAATTTTATCAATGTCTAGGAAATATTTATTTACATCTACAGTTTCAGTCACCTGAAAAAAACGTCCTAGGGGTTTCATTACAAAGTCAATTCCCCCATCATTAGCATTTGTCCTACCTGTTTTAAACAGCTTTAAATTTTCTTGCTGGAGTCTGTCTAGTGCATAACCCCAATAAATAACTCGGTCATTGTAGTAGTATTTTAATATACTGTAGCTGACTATCTCGAAAATTCGAGCATCTACATTTGGGGCTACCATTTGTTTGATAAATTCTCTGACTTGAACCTCGGTCAATCTTTGAGCATCTTTACAAATTTGAATAAACTTTTCAAAGCTATCTCTCTTAGCTTCAACGTAAGCATCAATTATGTGGATTACTGTTTCGGCTATATTGTGTTCATTCTCATTGATTTTGACTTTTAATAAATTTTCGTTAAACCAATACCTGTTATTTTTCTGATTTCTCAAAATTGGGATGAACTCACAAGTGGGAAAATATCTTTTAAATTCTTCATTCATCCTATGGTTCAAGCCATGATTTTGAAGCTTTTGCCCGAATGGTAATTCACGCTGTCTCTTAAAAAGATTCGTATAAACTGCACCTTCATAATCTGAATACATTCCTGTCTGATGAAAATTTTTCACCAAATAATCTTCAACTAAAACATAGATTGCGTATAAGTTGGCAAAACTTCCTCTTGATTTTGAGCCTTTATTTGAAGATTTAGTCTTGATATTCAAATATAAAATTAGCTGGCTTTCACGCAAGATTTGATACCCAACTTCGCCAAACTTATCCTCTAAAATTGTCTTAATTATTTTTGTAAATTCATGTTCCATTTTTATTATAGCTGTAAGTTTAGTGTTAGCTGCTGTGGCGAAACTTCACCGGAGTTGACTTCAGACATGAGAGCCTCTTCACTCTCATCCGGGGTAATTTGCAACCTCCGCAATCCTATTTGTAGATACTTTTCTTGTAATTCTATGCCGATTGACTTTCTGTTAAGCTGCTTGGCAACAAATGATGTTGTAAAAGTTCCCGAAAATATATCTAGTACAACGTCGCCCTCATTACTACTGGCTTTGATAATTCTTTCTAACAACGATGTTGGTTTCTGGGTAGGATGTTCCTCATACTCAGGCATACGATATCTAACTCGCGGAAACTCCCAGACATTACCGGGAACTTTTTTAGAATTATATACTGATGGTGTAGCCTTGCGGTAGTCAATTAGTTTTCTAACAGCTCCGGTTTTCGCCTCTACCAGAATATCGGAGGAATTGAAGGTATAATTTCGTTTGTCCTTGACGCAATATAAAATTGGTTCGTACAGAGAACCGTAAAATTTTTTTGCTTGTACGCCCGAACTGTCATAATACCACACTATTCGAGAAAGGATTGTTAAGCGATCGCGCAAATATAAATCAAAGTAGGGCATACTTTGAGTTGACGCCATTAGATACAAACTGCCGTTATGCTTGAGCTTATTAATACATAAGTTCAACCAAGTATAACTCCATTCTAAATAATCGCTTTCAAATTCCCACTTGTCTTTAAAACCATTGAAATTTTTGCCAATATTATAGGGAGGATCTGCAAAAATTAAATCTATTGAGTTGTCTTCGATTTCACTCCCAAGCACTTCTAACACATCTCCTAAGATGAGTTTGTGGTCGTCAATTTCAAAGATTTTCATTTAGCCTAGCCTCTTCCAATAAATATTGGCTCTTGTCAAGTGTACTCAGATATATTCTATAAATATTTAATACAGTTCATATTTGAGCAAAGTACACGGAATCGAGCCATTAAAAACCGGAATTCGCCGCGATGTCCTGAGTCCCACCTTTTTACCCAACTCCTTATTTCCAGTCAAAATAAACGCATTCCAACCTTTAAAACGATTCTTGAAAATATCCCCTAACATCTTGTACAAATCTCCCAATTCGCTAGCATCTCCCAGGCGCTCTCCGTAGGGAGGATTGCAAATCAGAACGCCTCTGTCTGCGGGGGCTTCCAACTGAGATAACTCGGTTTGAGCAAACTGAATCTTACCGGAAATACCGGCTTGCTGCGCGTTCGTGCGAGCTTGAGTTAACATATCAGAATCGCGATCGCACCCTGCAATCACCTCTTTAAGTTCCGGTAATTCGCTGTTTTCCGCTTCTGCCCACAATTTATCCCACAAAGGTTCGTCAAAATCCCGCCAAGTCATAAATCCAAACTTTTCTCGAAACAATCCCGGTGCAATATTCAATCCCTTTAAAGTCGCTTCCAAAGGCAAAGTTCCCGAACCGCACATCGGGTCTAAAAACGGCAAATCAGGCGTCCATTCTGCCATCTCCAACAAAGCCGCAGCTAGGGTTTCTTTCAGGGGAGCAAGCCCCATCGCCGGTCGATATCCCCGGCGGTGCAAACTGCCGCCCGAACTGTCTAAACTTAAAATAGCTCTATCTTGATGAATGTGAAGGTTAATTAGCAAATCGGGATGCTCTACATCAACATTAGAACGCTTGTTAAATTGCAGGCGCTGTTGGTCGGCGATCGCATTTTTGACCTGCAAAGCTGTAAAGTGAGTGTGGTTCAACTTTTCGTTGCCGCCGGTGCAGTTTACTGCTAAAGTATTGTCGGGATATAAGTATTCGTCCCAAGGGATTTTCTGCACTTCGCGGTAGAGCATATCCGAGTTGTAACACCGGAATTCGGCGATCGGCATTAGCACTCGAAAAATAGTTCTCGACCACAGATTGACGCGGTACAATAAAGTGCGATCGCCCGCAAAGTAAACCCCTGTAAAATCTGGCTTGACATCCTGGGCCCCTAAACGTTCTAATTCTTGGGCGGCAATTGTTTCTAAACCGCGCGCAACAGTAGCAAAATATTGATTCATTGATAATTGGGAATTGGGAATTGGGAATTGGGCATTGTTACTAACAACAGACACCAGACTGATGACTATAATAGCTGGTTTTAATCCTAACTATCAAAATAAATACTCTACCTTTACGATAAATCACTCGCATTAATCTGGGTGGGGGCGGGTTTGAGAGATTGTTCTTTGTTGGCTGTGATTGTTTGTGAAACCCGCCCCTACAGATTGTGAGAAATGTGCAAGTCACAAACTGTCAGTGGGGGCGGGTTTGAGAGATTGTTCTTTGTTGGCTGTAATTGTTTGTGAAACCCGGCCCTACAGATTGTTAGAAATGTGCGAGTCACAAACTGTCAGTGGGGGCGGGTTTGAGAGATTGTTGTTTGTTGGCTGTGATTGTTTGTGAAACCCGCCCCTACAGATTGTTAGAAATGTGCGAGTCACAAACTGTCAGTGGGGGCGGGTTTGAGAGATTGTTCTTTGTTGGCTGTGATTGTTTGTGAAACCCGCCCCTACAGATTGTTAAAAATGTGTGAGTCACAAACTGTCAGTAATACTCGTGAAATTAAAAGCTTTCACGCGCACTCCGGGCACGACACTACCCCCGTAACGCTTCACCGTACTAACTGCATCCACATCGCGCAACATATCAGGTAAAACTTGATTGAAACGCAGGTTTTTAATCGGGTAAGCAATTTTGCCATCCTCAATCCAAAAAGTACCGTCGCGAGTCATTCCCGTTACTTCCAAAGTTTTCGGATTAACGTAGCGCACGTACCAAGCTCGACTGACAAAAATCCCTCGCTCGGTTTGAGCAATTAAATCTGCTAAACTTTGGTCGGAACCTGTCATTACGATCGGGTAATAAGCACCTTTCGCCTCTTTGCCTTTTTGTGCCGCCCAGTAGCGGGAATAAGACAAACTTTGAGGGACGCCATCTTTGATGATTTCCAAATAGTTATTGCTCAATCCGTCGCCGAAAAAAGTATTCGATCGCAACAAAGGATGAGCCGGATCGCGCTGCACTTGCACTAACGGGCTGAAAATTTGTTCCCCCGCGCGGTTTCCCTCTGCATCGGCGATCGACATAAACGATCGCCCCTCATCCGCCGCCCTCGCATCCAGCCCCCAAATCACCCACGGTAGCAAGCCCGCAAAAGCAGCGCCGTCAAAGATTACCGGATAAACGCCGGGGGTGATGGGGCGCGGGTTGCGGGAGGATTTCGCCCGATCGAGCACTTGTTCTGCTAATTGGGCGATCGGCAATTCGTTGATACTCCAAGCAGTGATCTTCGCCCAACTAGAACCGTCTTCAACGCGAGCAGTAAAGCTGAAATCCGCATCTGTAGAATGGTTGCAGGCGCGGAGTCCGGTTGACGAGGCGATCGCGTACAGCGACGCCTCAGTGCTCAAAGTGCCCGAACCATGAGCGCCCCCCTGGGAGGATCTGGCGCACGCTTGCTGCACCATTTCGGCCCGCGCTAGAGGCGATACAGTTGCCGTTGCTGCGTCGAATGCGGGCGATCGCAAATCGTAGGTTTGAGGTGGCAGCAGCGGCATCCATTCGGGGTCTGCCGGCGCAATTCGGGCCAATTCTTCCGATCGCTTGACTGCGGAGGCGATCGCATCTTCATCAAATTCTGTAACAGCAGCAGAGGCGCTTTTGTTACCAAAATAGCTAGTAATGCTCAGGTTAAATACAGTTTTGCTGATATTTTGGCTGATTTGATTTTCCGAGAAGCGGGAAAGAGATTCCTCGCCAGTAGAGAGACTGACAAATACTTCCTCTGCTTTGGAGAGTTTGACTGCTTTTTCTACTAAAGATAAGGCTTGGTCTTCACTTAAAAGTGCGGGCGATGTTGTTACGAGCATAAGCTAAAGTCCCGGAATATTTGTTGTATTTGAAAATAGGTTTAGCCGCAATATAGCAATCCTAAATCATTTGCATAATTATTGTAGGGGCAATCCCCCCGTGGTTGCCCGATAGATAGGGGGTAGCCACGGGGAGTAGGGGTAGCACTACCCCTACAAATTTATCTGAATCATTTAGGAGTGCAATACTACGGTTAACTCGCCTGTACTAAAGAGCGTACTGCTAACACTTCATCTGCTCGCAGAGGTTCCACATCTGAAGGAGAAACAGCCACAACTAAAATCGATTCTCCTAAAGCATTAAATATTTCTAGAACGCAGCCATCATCTTCGCCTTCCCTTGGATGAGGTACCCGATCGACTAGCATGGCTACATCACCTTTTTTTAGCTGATATAGCGGCATATCCCGACACAATGCTACACGCTGGTAAAGTTCAAGTTTCACGTCGAGACTCCTTTTTGGGTTTGAGAGTAAGCTGTCGGGCATCTAAGTTGTCAGTCCGGGACGCAATTGTCATAATTAGTAAGGTGCGTCGCTGCGATATTTTAGATTTTTTTGAGGATTTTTGATGGCGACGCACCCTACAGCTCCTTTATAATTCTCACTTTAAAAACCTACAATCTAATTAAGAATTTCCCCCAATTTGAATATCCCTCACTCGCACCGGCACACAAGCGTGAGTCATTTGAGCAACCTGCATCGGCTCGCCCTTTCCGCATATATTAGTACCGCACTGAACCAGCTCCGACGCCGGCCCTATCGCATCTATTTGATTCCAGAAATCAGTAGTCATCGCCTGATAAGTTACATCCTTCAACATACCGACAACCTTACCTTTTTCCACCTTCCAAAAAGCATCGCCGCCGAATTGAAAATTGCGCCGCTGCTGGTCAATCGAATAACTACCCATACCGTCGATTAAAATCCCGTCTTCCGTATCAGCAATCATCTGGGCCAAAGTAGCAGTATGGCTGCCGCCATCCGGGCCCGGCTCCAATCCCAAATTGGGAATTCTCACCATCGGCACGCTAGACCAACTGTCAGCGTAAGCAGAACCGTTGCTGCTACCGCGTCCGAGGCGATAAGCCGTCTCTCTGTCAGTGAGATAATCAACTAAAATTCCATCCTTGACAACGTACCACTCTTGTGATTTTACGCCCTCATCATCGTAACCCATTGTACCGCGGCCACCTGGTTGAGTGCGATCGCACTTAAAATTCACCCAAGGTGCAGCGTATTGCAGTTTATTTAACTTATCAGTAGTAGCAAAGCTCGTGCCAGCAAAATTAGATTCGTAGCCGTAAACCCGGTCTAATTCAGTTGGATGACCGACAGATTCGTGGATTGTCAAAAACAAATTTGTCGGCTTAAGAATCAGGGATTTGCAAATACCAGCCGGGACTGTGGGAGCGCTGACTTTCTCAATAGCTTCGGCGGCAACTCTTTCGACTTGACTCAACAAATCATCTGGATTAATATGTTCGTAACCGATATTCAGCGGCGGGCGTTCGTAACTGCGACTTTGGGCATCGCCGCCCGCAATTGCCGTACAGTCAAAACCCGGATAGCTGCGGTAGATTGTTTGTTCGATTAGCGAGCCTTCTGTGGAAGCAAAAACCTTGTCTTCGCGGCTGGACTGCAAAAAAGAAGAAGCTTTTTTGATGCCTTGTGCGCCGTGTGCTAGTAGCTTCTCGTTGATAGTTAGCAGCAGTTCGGCTTTGTCAGCAACGGGTACAGAAAAAGGATCAATGGTGATGGGAGTAATGTAGGTATCGACATATTTTTCGACAGGCACTAACCGCACCGGTTCCTTCTGAGTTAGGCGGCTGCCTTTAGCAATTTCTACAGCCAAAGCGACTATTCTTGCAACCTCTGCGGGTGTTTTGCTGTGACTGGCGGCAAACCCCCAAGCGCCGTCTAGAAGCACCCGCACGCCAAAACCGGAACTTACATTATCTGACAGTTGACTTAAAGATCGATCGCGCGCGTAAAGATTCTGCCTTCGATAAGTGCAAAAACGCACATCACCGTACTCGCAACCTGTTTTCCGAATCAAATCTACAGCCAAATTTGCTAACTCGTTAGCAGAGATTTTTGCAGTTAATTGCACCATAGTTATTCGTCATTCGTCATTAGTTGTTAATTATTATAACATATTTGAATAAACCGCGAAGACGCGAAGGACGCGAAGGAAGGAAAGAGAGAGGTCTTTATCATATCGTTTACGGTTGTTTCGGAATGATTAAACCGCAGAGGGCGCAGAGACCGCAGAGGAAGAAAAGAGATAAATTAATAATTCCAATGCCAACGAATTTGAGATCATTTCTAAGTAGACTTTTTACCTGAAAACATCTTTTTCTTTCTCTTCCTTCGCGTCCTTCGCGTCTTCGCGGTTCGTTTAATCTTACTCCATTTCCTGCAAAACCCCTGTCAAAATTTCCACAAGGCGATCGATATGTTCCTTCTCAATAATCAACGGTGGCGACAAAGCAATAATATCACCAGTAGTCCGAATTAGCAAACCTTTTTCATAGCACTGCAAGAAACAATCAAAAGCCCGTTTCCCCGGCTTCCCAGCAATAGATTCCAACTCAATACCCGCCACCAGTCCCAGATTGCGGACATCAATTACGTGCCGCACCCCCTTCAAAGAATGCACCGCATCTTCCCAGTAACCAGCCATCTTATCGGCTCGTTCAAATAACCTTTCTTCCTCATAAATATCCAGCGTCGCCAAAGCAGCCGCACAAGCCAGAGGATGACCAGAATAAGTATAACCGTGAAAAAGCTCGATCGCATTTTCAGGAGCATTCATAAAAGCATCATAAATGCCTTCTTTCACAAACACCGCCCCCATCGGCACCGTACCGTTAGTTATCCCTTTCGCCGCCGTCACAATATCGGGAACCACCCCAAAATATTCCGTTGCAAAACTGGAACCTAAACGCCCGAATCCGGTAATTACCTCATCAAAAATCAGCAGAATTCCGTACTTGTCGCAAATCGCCCGCAGCCGCTCCAAATAACCTTTCGGGGGAATCAAAACACCTGTAGAACCAGCCACCGGTTCGACAATTACCGCTGCTATATTAGACGCATCGTGCAAAGCGACAATCCGCTCCAATTCATCCGCCAAATGCGCTCCCCATTCCGGTTGTTTGCGGCTGAAAGCATTGTGTTCGAGATTGTGAGTGTGAGGCAAATGATCGACTCCCGTCAGCAAACTGCCAAAAAACTTGCGGTTTGTACCGATACCGCCGACAGAAATTCCCCCAAAACCAACGCCGTGATAGCCGCGTTCCCTCCCGATCAATCTTTGGCGAGTTCCTTCACCTTTTACCCGGTGATAAGCAATGGCAATTTTTAACGCTGTTTCTACAGATTCCGAACCCGAATTAGTAAAGAAAACGCGATCGAAATTGCCCGGAATCATCTTTACCAAACGTTCCGCCAATTCAAAAGCACCCGGATGTCCCATCTGAAAAGCCGGAGAGTAATCCAAACGCAAAACCTGCTGTTTAACTGCTTCGGCAATTGTCTCGCGGGCGTGCCCTGCATTGACGCACCACAGCCCCGCAGTACCATCCAAAATTGAGCGGTTATCATCGCTTGTAAAGTGCATATCTTTTGCCGAAACCAATATTCGCGGATTCGCTTTAAACTGTCGGTTGGCGGTGAACGGCATCCAGTAAGCGTCCATATTTGTCATGTTTTTTTATCCTTTTATATTGATGCTTCTGCTTCCCAAATATAACTCAATACGGTTCCGATCAAACGGCGGTTGAAACCGCGTCTATACAAACAAAACCCGCCGACGCGGGTTGAAGATCGGAGGGCGGTTGAAATTACCTTATTTTCTTCAGTCCGCGGAGGCGGACTTCCTTTGTGTAGACACGGTTTCAACCGCCGTCTCATCTTAATTCACGATCGCATCTTAATTCACGATCGCACCGACAGACTCATGCTGCAACAAACCGGTCAGCATTTTCACAGGCCGCTCCCCGTAGGGCCAGGCGAAAGCATGGCGGAAAGCTGCATCTTGACACGCTTGCAATTGCCGAAAATCAATGATATCCAAAGTTAACAAATTCTCGTACTCGAAAGGCAATCGCACGTTGTGCAATCCCGCGTTGTCGGTACAAATGGCAATATCGACACCAGCTTCAAAACATCGATCGAACACAACCTTCAATTCGCGCATATCCTGCAACGTCCCCGTTTTGAGATAGGTAGTTGGGCAAACCTCCAAGCATTGACCCCTGCGCGCGACTTCTGGCAGCAGTTCGGGATATTTTAACGGAATTTGAATCCCGTGGCCGATACGCATCAGATAAGGCAGAAGTTCGGGATAACAGCCAGAGGTAGTTTCGTAGAGGTGGCCGGTAGTTTTGATGCCGATCGACCTCGCGTACTGGTACAATCCGACAAACTCATCCAAACGATCGCCTATACAATCATCGCCGCCAGCAAGATCGATCGCACAAACATATTCTCCCATCCCGGCCGCCAAATCTACGATCGCCCGATTCACTTCATAAGGCAAACGCGAGTGCATACACAAAATTTGGCTGGTAACAATCGGACAATCGCTAATTTGACTTGCCTTGCCCACAACCTGTACAATTTCTGCCATCAAATCAATGCGTTCTGACTGATTCAAATGTTCTGGAGTCCGCAAATAAGGCGTATAGCGCAACTCCAAATAAGCCAGATTTTCAAACACGTAAGCGCCCCGCATCAACCGATAGATGAAATAAGGCAACGTCTCAACAGTTTGAACGCTTTCTACCAGCGTGTGCAGTTCCAAATACTCATTGAGAGTATTGCGCGGACGAGTGTAAAACTCCTCAAACTCCGAGTATTTCGGAAATCGATTAACCATCTCAGCATTGTGGCGATCGAAATACCGCCACAGCACCCTAGGAACGACAGAACCACCCAGATGGCGGTGCAACTCAGCGTGTAAAGTCATGCGATTTTAGATTTTAGATTTTAGATTTTAGATTGAAAGAATTGAAGGATTGAAGAATTGAAGGATTGAAGAATTGAAGGATTGAAGAATTTGTAATTTAGTCCTATACGCATCAGTGGTCAGAAACCGGGTTTTCCCAAATACTAGCCAACAACCTCCAGCCGGTAAACTCTTCCACATTTAAGCTGCACATGGGATTCCCCTAAAAACTCGTCAAATCCTCACCCATTCTTCCCCTCTCCTACTCTCCCTTCCCAGTCCCCCGATAGGGCTGGAAGTTGGTTTTTGAGAGCAATACAGCCTCAAGTCTCTCAATTGTAACAAAAATTTATTTGACATTTCGGACGCATTCGTACATAATCGGAGATTGTGTCAACCTGAACAGAACGCGAGAAACCCTTGGCTAACGTAGTTGTAATCGGCGCCCAGTGGGGCGATGAAGGAAAAGGCAAAATTACCGATTTGCTCAGCAAATCCGCAGATATCGTTGTCCGCTACCAAGGGGGCGTCAACGCGGGTCACACCGTGGTAGTCAACGGTCAGACTTTCAAGCTGCACTTAATTCCGTCTGGGATTCTCTACCCTGATAAAGAGTGTATTATCGGCTGCGGCACGGTCATCGACCCTAAAGTTTTAATTGCAGAGTTAGATCAGCTAGAGGCACTGAATATTTCGACAGCCTCCCTGATGATTTCGGAGACGGCTCACGTAACGATGCCCTATCATCGATTAATTGATGTAGCATCGGAAACGCAGCGGGGAAATTATAAAATCGGGACGACGGGACGCGGCATCGGCCCTACTTACGCCGACAAGTCGGAACGTACCGGCATTCGGATGCTCGATTTAATGGACTTGGATGGGTTGCAAGAACAATTGGAATGGACGATTAATTGTAAAAATGTCCTTCTTGAAAAACTCTACAATTTGCCGCCTTTAAATCCGCAAGACGTAATTGATGAATATCGAGTTTATGCGGAACGTTTGCGGCCGCACGTAGTTGATAGTTCCCTGAAGATTTATGAGGGAATTTACAAGCGGAAAAATATTCTGTTTGAAGGCGCGCAAGGCACTTTATTAGACTTAGACCACGGTACTTATCCTTACGTTACTTCCAGCAATCCCATCGCTGGCGGTGCTTGTGTGGGAACCGGAGTCGGCCCAACAGCGATCGATCGCGTAATTGGTGTAGCAAAAGCTTATACAACCCGCGTCGGCGAAGGCCCCTTCCCTACCGAAATGGTAGATGGAATTGGCGCAATTTTGGGCGATCGGGGTGCAGAATTCGGCACGACAACCGGCCGCAAACGTCGCTGCGGTTGGTTCGACGCGGTAATCGGCCGCTACGCAGTCCGCATCAACGGCCTTGACTGTCTGGCAATTACCAAACTAGATGTGTTGGATGAATTAGAAGAAATAAAAGTTTGCGTTGCTTACGAAATTGACGGCGAAAAATGTGTTGATTTCCCGAAAAGTTCCCGAATCTTTGCTCGGTGCCAACCTATTTACGAAACCCTTCCCGGTTGGAAACAGTCTACGGAAGAGTGCCGGAATTTGGAAGATTTGCCGCAGCAAGCTTTGAATTATCTGAAGTTTTTGGCAGACTTGATGGAAGTGCCGATCGCGATCGTTTCTCTCGGTGCCAGCCGCGACCAAACTATTATTGTAGAAGACCCGATTCACGGCCCGAAACGCGCTTTGCTCTCTGCTGACGGTACGCCTGTAGCAGCACACTCGTAATCATTGGTCTAAACTTAACGTCAAACCCAGTCAGAGACTGCTGTTTGACTATTAAATCTAGATCCCCCCGGCGCCAAGGGCGGGCACGGGGGCACCGCCCCTACGAAGGGGGGGACAAGACTCTTCTCAAAGTCAACCCCTAGTCCCCTTATTAATGGGGAGTAGGGGGTATGCGAGGGGGATCTAGACTACAATAAAAGTGAGATTTATCAAAGATTTTAGCCTTAAGTTGACACTAATGACTTGTAATATTTTCCCGAAAGTAAGTTGTTAAATCAGGAAGGTCAAGAGGAAAGCTAATGTTAGATTTTATTTTTTATGCCTTCAAAACCGAACTGTCACCACACTATGTCGAAATGTCTGAAGAGGTTTACGAGTGGTTGGCAAAATCAGAATTTTCCAAAATTGGCAAATCAGTTCCCAGAAATATTTTGATACATGAAGAAGAGGAGAAGCTACCTGTAGTTGAGTTAGATCGAGATATTCGCCAGAAGCTCAGAAATTTTTTCCGAGATGCAATTATCTGCGAAAGCGATACCGTCCTCACCAAGCTGGGAGATTCCCCTCTCAAAGAAGAGTATCAAACAGCAACCTACCGTTTGAGGAAATTGCTGGACTTGCTAAAATGTGTTGAAAACGAAGATTATCAGTATCTTCAGCGAGTCGTTTGAACGAGTTTCTCGATGTTTAGTAGCAGGAGTAATCCCAATGTTTGACATCAGTTTTTATTCAGCAAATGGTGAACCGTCCGATAGTGTAAGAATAACAGCAGCTACTTACGAATGGTTAGCAAAATCAGCATTTTCAAAAATAGGTGGCGAATCAGTCGAAACCCAAATTTACCTAGATGAAGAAAATGTAATTCTGCCTCTAGTTGAATTAAATCAAGATATTCGCCAGCAGTTCAAGAAAATTTTCAGCGAAGCAATCATCAGTGAAAGCGATGCAGTTCTTACTAAGCTTGGTGATTACCCTTCAAAAGAAGAGTATCAATCAGGAACGTACCGTCTCAGAAAAATGCTGGAATTGCTGAAGTGTGTGGAAAACGAAAATTATCAATACCTTCAGCGAATTTAATCGGGACTTACGCAACTGGTTCAATTCGTAGGGTGCGTCAGTTGATAAGACCTAAATTTTTTGTCATAAACTCAATACTGACGCACCATACAAGCTAGTTAAAGTGTGACCGTTGACCTGAGTCTGATTAATGTTCGATCGCAATATCACAATTCTGGTAAAATGTGAAAACAATCAACAGAAAGTCAGAAAATGGAACTCGCAGTAGAATGTCAAAAGCGGGCAGAAGGCAGCAAACCTAACGCCCTCCGCCGCTCTGGATTGATTCCCGCCGTCCTCTACGGGCACAAAGGCTCTGAATCCATTTCCCTTACCATCAAAGCCAAAACAGTTGAACACCTGCTCAAAAAGCACGTAGTCAACAATACCCTAATTGACCTCAGCATTCCCGACCTCTCTTGGAGCGGAAAAACCTTGCTCCGGGAAGTTCAAGTTCATCCTTGGAAGGGCTATCCTTACCACCTGAGCTTTTTCTCCGTCGCAACTCAAGACAGTCTGGAAGTTGAAGTGTCGCTGAATTTTGTCGGCGAACCCGTCGGCGTCAAGTTAGAAGGCGGCATTTTGGATACTGTACTGACGCAACTCGCAGTTAAGTGCAAACCTGACAGCATTCCTGAAGCAATTGAAGTAGATATTTCTCATTTAAAGGTTGGGGATGCGCTGCACATTCACGAATTAGTTTTGCCTGCAGGAGTGGTAGCTCTCGGCGAACCAGATCAGGTGGTTGTTAGCGTGCTGGGAATTCAAGCAGGTTCTGAAGCCGAAGACGCAGAAGCAGACGCAGCAGCAGCTTAATTAGTAATTGCTAATAGTTGTTAACTAATGGTTGCAAAAAAAGGGCGATCGCTTTCTCCCAAAAGGGCGATCGTTTTTTGCTAAAAAGGCTATTCTAATTTGGGTTCGATCGCACATCTTGCACCATTGTCAATTAGCCTTTTATGAACAGGCAAGATGCCTGTTCCACAAATAGTGAATGACTTTCTTGTGGGGAGTAGGGGTTGGGCTCCTAGCCCGGCGCTAAAAAGCCTATAGAAAAGGGTGCAATCTCCCTTGCCCCGTCCACAAGAAAGCATCTTACAACTGAGATGTTGCACTATTCTCAATTTCTTGTGGAACAGGCAAGATGCCTGTTCCACAAGAAAATTCATCTCTTGTGGAACGGGCATCTTGCCCGTTTAGGAACAGGCAAGATGCCTGTTCCACAAGAAAATTCATCTCTTGTGGAACGGGCATCTTGCCCGTTCTTGAGAATGGTGCAAGATGTGAGTTACAAGCAAGAACCGGCAGTGTTTACTTTTCTTTACAACACGGGCGATCGACTCTTTAGCTACAAAAGTCTGGACTGGCGCGCAAATCCGCCAGAAACCGTACTGATTCTTACATATTTAGCCGTAAAATCAAAAAATCAGCCGACAATTCCGGTTCCTCGCCAGCACCGAGAGTCAAAAAAATTAAGAATTGGGGGAACAAGCCCGCTACTCTTAGTGTCAAACGCGAGTATAATTGTGAAACGTTTTGACTACCCTATTTAATTCCTGCCTCTGGAGCCGCCGCCCATATGCCATCAACAGTGAATACAGAATCAACAGCGGTTCAATTTAACCAACAGGGAGAAACATACTTATCCCAAGGAAAAATAGAAGAAGCGATCGCCTCCTGCGAGCAAGCTTTGAAGATTCACCCCAATTTTGCACCAGCTTACAAGACTTTGGGCAACGCGCTGCAAGCTCAAGGCAGGATGGAAGAGGCGCGGCACTGGTACGCTAAAGCGATTGAAATAGAACCGAATTTTGCGGAAGTATATGCGAATTTGGGCAGCCTGGGCGCGCAGCAGCAAAAATGGCAGGAGGCGATCGGATTTTATCAAAAGGCGATCGCGATTAAGCCGAATTTCGCGGGAGTGTACCGGAATTTAGCCAAAGTATTCGGACAAATTGGAAAAGCGGAAGAAGCCCAGCAGTGCTGGTATCAAGCATTTAGTTTGGAACCGGAAAAAGTAGCGCCGGGGGAACACTTGAATATGGGCGACGCTTTTTTTCGGCAGGAAAAATTCCCCGAAGCGATCGCCTGTTACGATCGCGCCATAAAATTAAATCCTAATGTGGCTACTGCTTACCAAAATTTGGGCGAAGCGCTCAAAAAACAAGGCAAGTTAGAGGAAGCGACAGCATATTATCGCAAAGCTATTGAACTGAACGCAGCTAATGCGAGAAACGGCAGCGAGGGACAGGAAACTTTGGCGGGTGCAAATGGAACAAACGGTGCAGTTAAGCAACAGCCTTCTGTAACCGCAGTCAAGCCACCAGTGCAGCAGGCAGTGCAGCAGGCAGTTAAGCCGCCAGTTCAGCAGGCAGTTAATTCTACAATTAATATAGAAGATCCAGAAGCATACAAAATATTGGCAGAAGGCTATTTTGCTCAGGGTAAATTGGAACAGGCGATCGCAGCTTGCAAGAAGGCGCTACAAATTAAGCCGGAAGCGCCGCTTTACAAAATGCTGGGCAACGCCCTGCAAGCTGGCGGCAAAATTGAGGAAGCTAAAAGTTGCTATGTCAAAGCAATAGAAATTAACCCTAATTTTGCCGAAGCTTACGCTAATTACGGCAGCATTTGCGCGCAGCAGGAACAGTGGCAGCAAGCGGTTTCTGCTTACGAAAAGGCGATCGCGCTGAAACCGGATTTTGCAGGTGCTTTCCGCAATTTTGCGAAACTTTTGACGCAGTTAGGCAAGTCGGAGGAGGCGGCTGAGGCTTGGTATCGGGCTTTTGCGATAGACCCCAAATCCGGCACGGCTGAGGAACACGAGAATTTAGCCAAAACTTTGATCGAGCAAGGTAAGGTAGATAAGGGAATTGAGTGTTACCGGCGCGCGGTTGAGTTGAATCCAAATGCGGGCGCAGCTTATCACGAATTAGGCGAAATTCTTAAGGGGCAAGAACAGTGGGAAGCGGCGGTAGATGCTTACACTAATGCCATTAGAAACAATCCCGATCTTTCTTGGTCGCACAACAATTTAGCTGAGTCGCTGGTCAAGTTGGAACGCTGGGAGGAAGCTGTAAATGCTTACCGCAAGGCGATCGAATTAAATCCTGATTTTAGCTGGTCTCACAACAATTTAGCCGATGTGTTGCTGAAGCTGGAACGGTGGGAAGAAGCTGTAGAGTCTTACCGGAAAGCAACAGAGTTAAATCCTGATTTCAGTTGGTCGCACAACTATTTAGCAGACGCGCTGATTAAACTGGGAAGGTGGGAGGAGGCAATTTCGGCTTACCAAAGGTCGATCGAACTCAATCCTGACCATTTTTGGGCGCACAACAATTTAGCCGAAGCGCTGGTGAATTTGGAACGGTGGGATGAGGCGGTTGTTGCGTACCGGCGTGCTAACGAAGTTAATCCGAATTTCTTCTGGTCGCAGAGCAAATTGGGGGACGTGCTGCTAGAAATGGAAAGGTGGGAGGAAGCGATCGATGTTTACCGACGCGCGGCCGAGTTAAATCCTGATTTTCCGTGGACTTATTACAACATGGGAACGGCTTTTGAGAAGTTGGAACGGTGGGATGAGTCGATCGCCGCTTACCGCCGTGCTGCGGAGATTCAGGCTGATTTGCCGTGGCTTTCGCAAAAGTTGGCTGATGCTTTGAGGATGCGATCGCAGTGGGATTTGCGGGATGCGATGCGTTTGTACAGAAAGGCGATTCAGGGGAATCCTGATGACGTGCAGTTGTATCACAAGGCGCTGGAGATTGCGCCGAATGATGCTGACCTTTATGTTGAGTTGGCTAATGCTTTGGTGCGGAAGAATTGGTCGGATGGGGCGATCGTCTTTTATCAGATGGCGTTGCAAGTAAATCCCGAATGCGGTGAGGCGCACTTGCAGTTGGGGTTGATTTTCGCGCAAAAGAATGATAAAGAGCGGGCGATGGCTTGTTACCGCTACGCTATTGAGGTTCAACCAAATGAGTATAAACCTTACCAATTGTTAGGCGATGCTTTGAGTGCAAAAGGTCAGCGGGAGGAAGCGATGAACTGTTACCGCCGCGCGCTCGAGTTAAAACCTGATGATCCGTATATCCACAACAATTTAGGGGATATGCTGCGACATCAAGGAGATGTGGAGGGAGCGATCGCTTGTTACCGCCGCGCCATAGAGCTTAAGCCTGATTTCTCTTGGTTCCACTATAATTTAGGGGAAGTTCTAACGAAGAAAGGGCAAATTGATGAAGCGAGTTCTTGTTACCGTCACGCCTTAGAGTTAGAACCAAAAATTTTCTAATTTACCCTCTAATTTGCCATGTATTTCGTAGGTTAACCTAACATCAGAAATACTATTTTCCAGAAAACAATCCCATCGTTATTGAAGGAGCATTCATGACCCCTGAAGAAACCCAGCGTTTAGAATCAAGTATCCAAAAGACTTTATCCACTCACACTAAAAGCGACAAAAGTTTTCTGTGGATGGCTTATTGGGTCATCTTCGATCGTGAAGCAGACCCGGATGGGCTAGAAGCTTGGTTAAACGATATCAAGGGTGGTTTGAGTCGAGCTGATGTCATCAAAAAAATGGTTGAGTCAGAGGAATTTCAAAGACGCCTTCCAGGTGGAGGAGAGGGAAACCAAACTCTTCATAGACTTCACAGTGGCAGAATGAAAATGGTGAAAACACTACTTCCACCGGCTAAAGTTGTTTTAGATTTGGGAGGTTATTCGGCCTCTGATCAAAAAGGTGCTTTATTGCAACTAGGCTATTCTAATCTACCGGAAAAGCTCTATATATTAGACTTTCATCCTGACCAAATGATGTTTCCCGGGCCGGAGTGGCCAAAACACATTAACCACCAAGGTTGTGAAATTGAATATGTCTATGGCAGTATGAATGATTTAGATTCATTTGAGGAAAACTTTTTTGACTTGATTTGGTCTGGAGAATCTATAGAACACATAACCCCTGAAGAGGCTGAAGCAGTTTTCGATCGAGCATACAAATTATTAAAGCCAGGTGGGAAGCTAGCACTAGATACCCCAAATAGGCGAGCCACCAAGCTACAATGCCCTGATACATATATCCATCCCGAACACAAAATAGAGTATTATTGGGAAGATTTATGCAAACTCTTAGAGAAACATAACTTCAAAATCATTGAAACCAAGGGAATTATCGATTTATCAACAGCCATTGAAAAATCTAGCATGGAACATTTTAACCATGAATTTATGAACAGTCAACTCATAAATGATAATCCCGATAAATCCTATTGTTTCTACATTTGCTGTATGCGAGCAGAAGATTGTTAGGGTTGTTGATACAGAAAATTCCAGGTTTATGAAGTACAGTGCAGATCCGATCTATCCCGGTAGGGACACGGGGAGCAGCCGTGTCTCAAGCTGCACTTCATCAACCTGGGATACGCTGTAAGTGTAGCCCTATTTTGTCTGAACCGTATTGCGTTAAAACCTTGAGCGCTCTAATTCTCTTTGAGCTTCCAAAGCCGCTTGTTTCCAAGCTTGAGCTTGGGATTCATACCAGCTTTTTTCTTCTATTGTCCTGGTAATATATTCCAGGCGATGTCTAATTTTTTGACCGATAACCTCTGGACTCAATAAAGACCTAATCTCCTTAGCTCCTCTCACTCCTACTTGCTGTGCTTGCGGATAATTTTGAAAGACATACTGCATCAGCTCCACTGTATGCTCGATATCCGGCTCAGCCCAGATACTACCTTGTGGGTAAAGTCCATAAGCTTCAGTCGTTGCCACTAGATGGTACTTGACCAAAAAACTATTGCCGACATTCATAAAATCGGTATTGGATGAATAAGCCGTAGCTATGACTGGCTTGCCGTAATACATTGCCTCTGCCATAGTCAAGCCAAAACCCTCAGCCCGATGTAGCGATACATAGCAGTTACAATTATCTACTAACCCATGAACCTCTTCCTTGCTCAAATGCCCTTCGATAAGTTGAATAGATGGCCAGTCTTCTGTCATTGCCTTTAGTTGATCGTACTGATTTTGATAATAAGGATGAGGTCTAACCTTAATAATCAGTAAAACATCTTCATTAGACTTCCCAAAAGCTTTTTTAAACGCCTCAATGGTAGCAAAAGGATTTTTTCGCTCAAAACCGCTACCCATATCGAACATGAACAGAAAAATAAATTTTTCTTTGGGTAATCCTAAAGCTTCTCGGCCCAATTCGTTGGGCGGTAAATAAATGCTAGGTGGTAATTTGACAACGGGAAGAGGCGAGACATCGGAAATCGTCTCAGCAGTGTAATTACTGTAAGTCCACACCTCATCAAATCGATTAAAAGCTCCCATGAAAAAATCAGGAAATACCGGAAGTTCCCAAATCCAAAAACCAATATTATAGCGATCCTTAAAATATTCAGGATCGATACAATTCAACAAGGACTCGTGCGGGTTGGTATGGACGATATTAATGGGATAAGAATGATCGCTGGAAAAATTGGTGTATGTAGAATCTAAGTTGCGTTGTGAATCTTCTTTCAGATCCTTGATTGTAAAAGGAATGTTAGCTGCTTCTATCGCTCTGATAGTCCCTCGCACACCCCCGCCCAAACCAAACTCGCCACTCACATGACCGATAATATTAACTCCCAACTTAAAATTTGTGTTATTGAACATGATTGAACTCCTAATAACAAATATCTACAGTAAATTAAACTTTTTAAGTCTTAGTAAGCCTGTGGTGTTGCGCTAGTTCAGATTGAACTTGCTGTGTTGTCTGCCGCCAAACTTGGGTTTGGGACTGGGCAAAAGCCGTCTCTTGCTGCATCTGATGGATGCGAGTTGACCAGTTTGTAGATTGGTTCATCCTGTTTTTAATGATTTCCAATCGATTTTTGATTTTCGTGCCTAGAAGTTGAGGACTCAGTAAAGACTTGATTTCTTGAGCTGCTCTTGCTCCTACTTGCTGGGCTTCTTGGGGATTGTCAACAACATACTGCATTAATGATGCTGCATGATCTATATGGGGATCGGCCCAGTAATTGCCTTTAAAGTAAGGCCCATAATCTTCTGCCAGCGTCACTATGTCATATTTTACTGGAAAACTATTGCCGACATTCATAAATTCCATATTCGATGAGTAGCCAGTCGCGATTACGGGTTTGCCGTAGTACATCGCTTCCGCCATTGTCAAACCAAAACCTTCGGCCCGGTGCAGGGAAACATAGCAGTCGCAATTGGCAACTAAAGCATGAAGTTCTTCTCTCTTTAAATGCCCATCTATAAAGTGAACTGGCCAGCCCTCAGCTTGCGCTTTGAGTTGGTCTCGCTCTTTGGGGAAAAAGCTGCCATTAGAAAACTTGAGTACCAGTAATACATCTTCATTAGATTGAGCAAAAGCTCGCTTAAATGCCTCCAAAGTAGCAAAGGGATTTTTGCGGCCTATGGTACTGTGGAAGTCAAACATGAACAAAAAAATAAATTTGTCTTGGGGTAATCCTAATGCTTCTCTCTCAAAGGACGGTTCGGGAAATTCAAGGCTGGACATCATCTTAATCACAGGGACGGGGGATACGGGCGCGATAGCTTCAGCGCAGTAATTGCTATAAGTCCATATCTCGTCAAATAAAGAAAAAGCGTACAGCCATCCTGGGGGAAATATGGGCAGTTCCCAAGCCCAGAAGCCAATATTGTATCGACCTTTAAAGCATTCGCGATCAACCATGTTGAAAACAACGGGTTCTGGTAGAGTGTGAATCAGGTTAATGGGATAGGGATTTTGCTCGGAAAAACTTGTGTAGCTGTTATCTAAATTTCTATGCCAATCTACCTTAATATCCTTGAGTGCATAGGGAACGCCAGCAGCTTCGATCGCTCTGAGAGTGGCCCTCGAACCTTCTCCCAGACCATATTCACCGCTCAGGTGTCCGATAAAATTGATGCCGAAATTAGAATCTATTGTTTGATTTAACATGGTTCATCTTTTACTTAAGAAATATCTAGAATAAAGGCTTGAGAATTCAGGGCTATTTTCGTTGAAATTAAGAGTATTTTGCTAACTCTTTCTGTACTTGTAATGCTGTCTGCCTCCAAGCTTGGGCTTGACGAGCCAATAGATCTCTTTCTGTCTGAAGTTCATGGAACCGATTTGACAACTGGGTATGATTTAGATGTCCCCTGATAAATTCAAGGCGATTTTTTATTTTTATACCTACAGCTTGAGGATTTAATAAAGACCTGATTTCCTTGGCTGCTATTTTTCCTGTTTTCTGAGCTTCCTGATAATTCTCAAATACAAACTGCATGAGAGACGCAGCATGATCGATATCTGGTTCCGCCCAGACACTGCCTTTGGGGTAAGCTCCATAATCTTCAGTTGTTGTCACCAGTTCGTATTTAACCGGAAAACTATTGCCAACATTCATAAATTCCATATTAGATGAATAGGCGGTGGCTATTACTGGCTTGCCGTAGTACATCGCTTCCGACATTGTTAAACCGAATCCTTCAGCCCGATGCAGAGACACATAACAGTCACAACTATTAACCAAGCCGTGAATCTCTTCTTTTTTCAAATGTCCGTCTATAAACTGAAGAGATGACCAACCCTCAGCTAAATCAATTAGTTCCTGCCGCCGTTGCGGAAAAAGATGAGCATTGGCAAACTTGAGAACGAGTAAAACATCTGGATTAGATTTACCAAAAGCTCGTTTAAATGCCTCAACGGTGGCAAAGGGATTTTTCCGTTCAAAGGAACTGCCAAAGTCAAACATGAAAAGAAAAATAAACTTATCTTTGGGTAAGTTTAGGTTTTCTCTTGTTAATAGAGGTTGCGGAAAGGCGAGGCTAACAGGAATTTTGAGTACAGGAACTTGGGACACAGCCGCAAATGCTTCTGCACAAAAATTACTGGTAGTCCAGATTTCATCAAATAAATCAAATGCCCACTGCCATTCACTAGGAAATACTGGCAATTCCCATAACCACACACCTATATTGTATTTGCCTTTGAAATATTCAGAACCAATGCCGGGAAAGTATCCGGCTAAAATCTGCTCAACCCAATTAGGGTTGGTTTGGATTATATTGATTGGATATGGATTGTCGTCGGAAAATTTTTTGTAGCTGGTATCGGAGTTGGGTAACCAATCTATTTTCAGATCCTTAACCGCAAAGGGAATTCTGGCTGCTTCTAGGGCTCGGAGATTTCCTCTAGCGGCTTCTGCTAGCCCAAAATCACCGGTTATATGACCGGCTAAATTTACACCCAAAGAATTATTTAGTTGATGATTTAACATTGGTCTTGGTTTTGGCTGAGTAGAAATGTCTGAATATGAGTGAAAAACGATTTAATCTATGAAGCCTTTTTAATGAGCAACCCCAAGGATGTTGTGACATATTGTTCCAAATGAAGCTTTAAATGTATCCCCGACCAGGGCGGTACGTCTATGTGACGATCGAACGGCCCACTTCCGGTGTTGTAGTTGAGGACTATTTCGTGTCCTTGGCTTGTCAACTCTGCTGCGAGTCTGTCGATGTCCTGCCGTCGAAACAGTACAGTCTGTTGGTGGTCGATCGTCGCGTCATTAGAAAAAACATTGAATTCGGTGGTGTGTACTGCTATTCCCCCCGGACGCAGACACTTCAGGCTGTTTTTGACGAATTGCAGCCCCAGTTCGATCGAGCCGACGTGCTCGAAAGCGCAAGACGAATAGACAAAATCGAAGCCGACCAAATCAGGATCTATCTTGTTCATATCTGCCACGCGGTAACTCACCTTGGATGCGAAGCGTTCGGGGGGGCAGATGCCGCGCGCGATCGTTAAGTGCCTCTAGCGTGGCTGCATATTGACCGGTACCTGCCCATCCCTGCTTAGTGGCTTCCTCTGAATCTAGGTCTGTGGCCACCACTTCGCTGCCTCGCGCAGCCATTACAGCTACTAACGGTTCCTGGCCGACACCAAAACCTAGTCCGCGCCTGCCTGGTGACATCATGCCCGCCTCAGACAGACACTGGAGAATATAGGCGTACTCCCACAGTTTTCGATGAAATATTGGCTCGTGCGGCAGACGAGTTTCCTCACACCAATAGTAGAAGGCATCCGATCGACACTGGGCCTCGGTGGCCATTTGCGAGACTGGATTGGTTAAGTTTGGCTCGTCATTGACAATCAATGGCTGATGCTTAATGGTAGTTTTCTCAATACTGAAACCCGAGTTTGTAATCATAGCTTCCTTGCAATCTCTTACTAATGGATGGTTAGCGCAGTTTTGCCATTAATGCTACGACGCATCAATTCTTTCCATTCTGCTGAGTTAACTAAGGTATTGGTATCGAGGATATCTCCTTTTTCTGATGAAAAGCAAGCAAAATTTTCTAACCAGTTCAAAACTGTTTCTGTTGTTGAAAAAGGCGTGCACTTCAAGGATTCTTTAAGAAAGTTAGCCATCCCCGCCCTATCACCTTTGCAATAAGCGTACCACCCCTCCCACAATAAGTCTTTGTACTGCATCTGACTTTTGACCTCAGTTTCTCTAACCCTAGCTTGCGAAAACTTTAATCTTTCCAATTCACTCTGAGTCGCGTGCAGTTGTAACTGGGATTGTTCCAATTCACTCTGAGTCTCGTGCAGTTGTAACTGGGATTGTTCCAATTCACTCTGAGTCTCGTGCAGTTGTAACTGGGATTGTTCCAATTCACTCTGAGTCTGATGGAGTTGTAACTGGGATTGTTCCAATTCCCTCTGAGTCTGGTGCTGGATTGCTTGGGATTGTTCCAATTCGCTCTGAGTTTGATGCTGGATTGCTTGGGATTGTTCCAATTCACTCTGAGTTTGATGGAGTTGTAACTGGGATTGTTCCAATTCACTCTGAGTCTGATGCAGTTGTAACTGGGATTGTTCTAATTCACTCTGAGTCTGATGCAGTTGTAACTGGGA
>NZ_JAUBUJ010000079.1:12063-42263 GCF_036705405.1 Microcoleus sp. B13-B6 | reverse complement strand
TTAAATAATGCGGCCCAAGAGGGACAATTTACCCGCGATCCTTATATTGCAGCCACTCAACCGAAGTCTATTCTTTGTACTCCTCTGCTGCACCAAGGTAAGCTGACTGGCATTCTTTATTTGGAAAATAACCTGACTGAAGGGGCTTTTACTACCGATCGCCTAGAATTGTTAAAACTTTTATCTGCCCAAATTGCTATTTCCATTGAGAATGCTCAACTTTACGATCAATTAGGGGAATACTCGCGAACGCTGGAACGTAAGGTTATAGAAAGAACGCAAGAATTGCAACAGGAAATCGCTGTTAGGATGCAGACAGAAAGAGCCTTGGGCAAGTCTGAGGAAAAGTTTTCTAAAGCCTTTCGTTCCAGTCCTAACCCGATCGCGATCGCCCGGTTTGCAGATGGACGCTACATCGAAGTGAACGACAGTTTCCTCAGCACTTTTAGTTACTCTCGCGAACAGGTAATTGGTTTTACAGCAAGTGAGTTGAATTTTTGGGTTAATTTAGAAGAATGTGACAGATACAAACAGCTATTGCAAGAATCAGGAGTGCTTCGCAATCAGGAATTCGATTGCCGTACTTCCGCAGGCGAGGTGAGGAAGATGCTGGTATCAGCAGATATTATTGAGCTGGGTGGAGAAGCGTGTATTCTCTTAGTCACTAACGACATTACCGATCGTCAAAGGGTAGAAGAAGCGCTCAAAGAAAGCGAGGCTAAATACCGTGACTTAGTTGAAACATCGCAGGATATGATTTGGTCAGTTGATGCTGAAGGGCGTTATACCTTCGTCAACGCTGCCGTCCAACAGATTTTTGGCTACTGCCCTGAAGAAATGATAGGGCGAAAATTCACTGATTTCAAACCACCTCAACAACTTCCCAAAGATCACGAGATATTCCAACGTATGCTGAACGGAGAGTCCGTCTTTCAGTATGAAACTATACACTTAGCTAAAGACAGCAGACCTATCAATCTCCGGCTTAATTCAATTGTAGTGCGGGATTCCGAGGGAAATATTCTAGGAATAACTGGCACAGCAAGCGATATTACGGAAAGTAAAAAAGCAGAGGCAGCCTTACAACAAGCCAAAGAAGTAGCAGATGCGGCTAACAAGGCTAAAAGCGAATTTTTATCAAAAATGAGTCACGAATTGCGAACTCCCCTCAATGCAATTCTCGGCTTTACCCAAGTGTTAGCCCGCGACTCATCCCTTTCTCACATACAGCAGGGACAGATTGGCATCATTAGTCGTTCTGGCGAGCATTTGCTGACGCTGATTAATGACGTGCTGGAAATGTCTAAAATCGAGGCAGGTCGGATTACCTTAAATCCTACTAGCTTTGACCTGTATCATTTGCTCCATTCTCTCGAAGAAATGCTCAAACTCAAAGCTGATTCTAAAGGTTTACAGCTCAGTTGGCACATCAGTTCTAACATTCCTCAGTATGTAAAAACTGACGAAAGTAAATTGCGTCAAGTTTTGATTAATCTGCTAGGAAATGCGATAAAGTTTACTACAAAGGGAAGTGTAACGCTTCGGGTTGCAGCAATTAGTGCGAAACAAAAGTCCCCCATAGACAACGAACCACGGACTCTTACGTTTGAAGTGGAAGACACTGGTTACGGCATTGCTCCTACTGAGCTAGATTCTCTATTTAAGGCTTTTGTGCAAACTGACGCAGGTCGGAAATCTCAAGAAGGAACAGGCTTGGGTTTACCCATCAGCAGACAATTCGTACAACTGATGGGAGGAGACATTACCGTCAGCAGTACCTTGAATCGAGGAACAACTTTTAGTTTTGATATCCAAATTAGCTCCCCTGATATGGCTGAAATTCAACCTCGACAATCAAGAAGGCGGGTAATTGGTTTAGAACCCAACCAACCCTCGTATCGCATCTTGGTGGTTGATGATAAATGGGAGAGCCGTTTGCTATTGGTTAATGTTCTCGAACCGCTTGGCTTGGAGGTACGCGAAGCAGTAAATGGTCAAGAAGCTATTACAATCTGGGAAACTTGGAAACCCCACCTAATTTGGATGGATATGCAAATGCCTGTGATAGATGGGTATGAGGCCACCAGACAAATTAAAGCCAAGATTCAAGATGAGGCTACCTCGATTGTTGCGTTGACCGCTAGCGCTTTTGAGGAGGAGCGAGCCATTGTTTTATCATCAGGCTGTGACGATTTTGTGAGCAAGCCTTTCCAAGAAGAAGTTATTTTTGCCAAAATGGCTGAACATTTAGGGGTACAGTATATCTATGAAGATTTACCGAACTTTACATTATCTCAGCTTGAGGGTCAAGACTTGAGTGTAAAAGAAGGGGAAAAAACTGAAAATTTAAGGACAACTTTGGGGACAATGCCTGCGGAGTGGGTGATACAGTTACATCAAGCAGCTATCGATGCTGATGCAGAGCTGATTTTAAGTTTGGTCGCCGCAATTCCTGAATCTAATACTTCTTTTGCGGAGGCTATCGCTGATTGGGCTAACAACTTTCGTTTTGATAAAATTACTAACTTAACTGAAGAAAATATTCCATGAACAGCCAGCAATTAGAATCTCATGTTGCAAATCTTTTAGTGGTGGACGATACCCCAGACAACCTGCGTCTTTTATCCACTATGTTGAGCGACAAAGGATATAAAGTTCGGGGCGTAATAAACGGGGAAATGGCATTAAAAGCAGCACGTTCAACCCCACCAGATTTAATTTTGCTCGACATCACGATGCCCCAGATGAATGGCTACGAAGTTTGCCAACATTTAAAAGCGGATGGCAGAACTTCGGGTATTCCAGTTATTTTCTTGAGCGCCCTAGATCAAGTGTTGGATAAAGTCACAGCCTTTGCTGTTGGAGGAGTAGATTACATCACCAAGCCATTTCATTTAGAAGAAGTTTTAGCTCGTGTCGAAAATCAACTAACTCTTCAGCGTTTGCAAAAAAAATTGCACGAGCAAAATGCGCGATTGCAGGAGTCAGAGGCTAAAGAGCGAGAGAAAGCCCAAGAACTAGAGCTGGCTCTACAACAGTTACAAAATGCACAAGCTCAACTCATCCAAAGCGAGAAAATGTCAAGTTTGGGGAATGTTGTAGCAGGAGTAGCTCACGAAATTAACAATCCGATTAGCTTCATTAAAGGGAACCTCTCGCCCGTAAGGGAGTACACTGAAGATTTGCTGAGGCTGGTGCAACTCTACGCAGAAGATTTCCCCAATCCCACAGCAGCTATCCAGGAACAACTGGAGGCAATCGATTTCACTTTTCTCAGGAATGACTTGCCGAAGCTAATTGCTTCTATGAGCATAGGAGCTGACCGAATCGGAGAAATAGTGCACTCGCTACGGAATTTTTCCCGCCTCGATGAAGCTGAGTTGAAAGCGGTAGATATCCATGAAGGGCTTGAAAGTACGCTGATGATTTTGCAGCATCGGCTGAAAGATGAAGCAGACCAAACGATAATTAAAGTGGTAAAAGAGTATGAGGATCTGCCAAAGATAGAATGCTACGCAGGGCAAATTAATCAGGTTTTTATGAATGTTCTGACTAATGCGATTGAGGCGTTGCAATCCCAAAAATGTTTGGCAAATGATGTAGATGATACCAGCCCAATCCCTACTATTACTATTTGCACGAAATTACTCTCCGACTTTCAAGTGGGTATTTATATTACTGATAATGGGCCCGGCATAACCGAAGATATTCAACAACGCATATTTGAGCCATTTTTTACAACGAAGAAAGTGGGTCAAGGAAAGGGGTTGGGGTTATCGATTAGCTATACTATTGTAGTGGACAACCACGGGGGGCAACTCCGTTGTTTTTCGATACCGGATCAAGGGGCGACATTAGCCGTCGAAATTCCGATTTACCACTCTAAAAAAGGTTTTTTTTAAAGCAGATTTGGTCGGGGTATAATCCACGCTAAAATAAAAGTAGTCAAAAAGGGTCTAAAATCGTGAATCGTGTTTATTTAGGAGTCATATCATGCCCGATCGATTAACCATAATATCCCGGTCGGGGCGGGTTTTTGAGATTGTCAATTATTGGCAGGTATTGTGGGTGAACCCGCCCCTACAAAAATTGCGGTCGAGGGGACATGATATCATTATGATTTGCAATCTTTACACAAATTTCCCTTAATGGCAAGTCGCCAAATTGCTTTTTTTTAGTAGCTTATGCACGCACTCTCAAACCCAAAATAATGATGAATTTAAACCCCGATCTTTTTTCCGTAAAAACCCTAGCAATTGTTTGTGCAATTGCTGCGTTGGTTGTCCTTGGGGGCAAAGTCCTTGCCACAACAATCGATTATGCACCGCCATTTAAAGAAACTAGCTTTTACAGTACGACTATATCTGCTAATAACGATTTAGCTGATATTTATTATCCTAAACCATCCGATCTTAATTCGGGTAATTACTCTTTCCCCATTGTACTGTTATTGCAAGGTGCGCTTGTAGATAAATCATTTTATTCAGATTACGCTAGCCATGTGGCGCGGTACGGCTTTGTGGTAGTTGTTCCGAATCATTTGCGCCCTTCGCCCTTCAATCCCACTTCACCGCCTAATTTGGCGTCGGAAACTTCGCAAATTGCGGCGGTTTTGTCTCAAATGGCGATCGAAAACACAAAGCCCACATCTCCGATCGCGTCTGTTATCGATACGCAGCGCCTTGGTTTATTGGGTCATTCTTTTGGTGGTGCAGTGGGGTTATCCGTTATTGCTAACAAATGTCTCCCAGAATTGTATTTGTGTCAAGAGCCATTTACGCGCCCGAAAGAACTATTAGCGGGTGCATTTTTTGGAGCTAACCTGCGGAATCCCATTGCTAATGAATTTGTACCCATCGCTAATGATGGCATTGCAGTGGCGTTGATTCAAGGATCTATCGATGGTGTCGCCCTGCCCGATCGAGCTCAAAGCACCTTTGACCAAATTCAAACACCACCCAAAGCTTTGATTACTGTTATGGGTGCAAATCACTTCGGCATTACCAATGTTAATAACCCCGCTGGTGCGATGCCCGATCGCAATACTGCTACCTTAGAGCGAGCCGTGGGTATTGAAACGATCGCCCGTTGGAGCGCCCTGTTTTTGCGGGCAAATATGCTTAAAGATCGATCGGCATTTGATTATATTTACTCTCAAGGTGACGCCCTCGATCCGAATGTCCGTGTTACCACCGTTGCAGTTCCCAAACCATCTTCTAAGTAGCTCCACCTAAAAAAACGTAAGATAGATTAAAGTTAATAGATAGTGTGCCTACATTTTTATTATTGGGCATCACTTATCTGACAGACGGCGAGCACTATATTGTGTTAACCATCTATGTACAGTAATTCTATATCGATAACGGTTGAGTAAAGTCCAAACGATCGAACCCATCTGATTGTGGTAGTTCTCTTAGGACATGATATTCCTCTAAATTCTTCAGTCTGCGGAGGCAGACATTGTTTGTATAGACGCGGTTTCAACCGCCGACTCCCCGCCGACTCCCCGCCGACTCCCCGCCGACTCTCCGGCAACAAACACCCGCCCAAGTGGGATCGCGAAGCTGTAATCCGCTACAATCTGTGTTTGGTAAAGAATTTTTACAAGTTCACAGCCCATTACAGCCTTTGCGGCTTGTACTACCCAACCTGCCTGAAAATATGGATTTTGCTACTCTTGCTGCCCAGCTAAATGCTGGAACTATCTTGCCAGAGGGAATTGTCATCATCACCCTCTTGGTGGTTCTCGTCGGCGATTTAATCGTAGGCCGCAGTTCCTCGGGTTGGACTCCCTACGTTGCCGTTGCGGGTTTGCTGGCCGCCGTCGCTGCCTTGTGTTTGCAGTGGGATAACACGGATACCATCTCGTTTCTGGGCGGTTTTAACAGCGATGCCTTGAGTTTAGTGTTTCGCGGAATTATCGCTTTGAGTACGGCTGTCACTATTTTGATATCCGTCCGCTATGTACTGCAAACGGGTACCGCTTTAGCGGAATTTATCGGCATTTTGCTGACCGCTACTTTGGGGGGAATGTTCCTCAGCGGCGCTGATGAATTGGTGATGATTTTTATTTCGTTGGAAACTCTGAGTATCTCGTCTTATTTGCTGACGGGTTACACAAAACGCGACCCGCGTTCCAATGAAGCTGCTTTGAAATATTTGTTAATTGGGTCGTCTTCTTCGGCGGTGTTTCTCTACGGGCTGTCGCTGCTGTACGGCTTGTCTGGTGGCGAAACTAAGCTGAGTGCGATCGCGGCTAACCTTTCTACGGTGAATGAAGGTCAATCTCTCGGTTTGGTGATTGCTTTGGTTTTTGCGATCGCCGGAATCGCCTTCAAAATCTCTGCAGTTCCCTTTCACCAGTGGACTCCTGACGTTTACGAAGGTTCTCCTACACCCGTTGTTGCCTTTCTTTCTGTCGGTTCCAAAGCAGCAGGTTTTGCCCTAGCAATCCGCTTGTTAACAACTGCTTTCCCCGCACTTATCGAACAGTGGCAGTTCGTGTTCACGGCCTTAGCCATTCTCAGCATGGTGTTGGGAAATGTGGTTGCCCTCGCCCAGACTAGCATGAAGCGGCTTTTGGCTTATTCGTCGATCGCCCAAGCCGGTTTTGTAATGCTGGGTTTGATTGCAGGAACAGAAGCCGGTTACTCCAGCATGATATTTTATATGTTGGTTTACCTGTTTATGAACTTGGGTGCTTTCGCCTGCATCATCCTGTTCTCGCTGCGGACGGGAACCGACCAAATTAGCGAATACTCAGGTTTGTACCAAAAAGATCCGCTGTTAACTTTAGCCTTAAGTATTTGCCTGCTTTCTCTCGGTGGAATTCCGCCCCTGGCTGGATTTTTCGGCAAAATCTATCTGTTCTGGGCGGGCTGGCAAGCAGGACTTTACGGCTTAGTTATTCTGGGATTAATTACCAGCGTAGTTTCGATTTACTACTACATCCGTGTTGTCAAGATGATGGTTGTAAAAGAACCTCAAGAAATGTCAGACGCGGTGAAAAATTATCCCGAAATTCGCTGGAACCTTCAGGGAATGCGCCCTTTGCAAGTCAGCGTTGTACTCACTTTGGTGGCGACAACATTGGCGGGAATTTTGTCGAATCCTTTGTTTAATTTGGCTAATGATGCTATTACCAAAACTCCCATGTTGCAGTCGGCATTGAGTCATGTGCAACCTGTTGTGGCTGCTAAAATTGACTCGAATTTGGTGTCTCGCGGGGATTAATTTTTCCTGGTTTTGAAATAGTAGAAAACGCCTGACTCTTTGCAGTTGGGCGTTTCTTTTTTGTTGTGATATACTGTTATAGCCTTTCGAGCTCTCATATGAGGTACTCATGGGCATAGGGCATAGGCCTCCGTGGGCATAGGCCTCCGTGGGCATAGGGCCTACCTCACCACGCTTGAGAACCGCTATAATTATGATTTTTAACCGCAGATGTAGGCAGATTAACGCAGATTAACGCAGATAAAAGTTAGTACAGAGGCAACAATGTTAGTACAAAGTAAGGCAAAGTTTTATAGTCCAGATGAGTACCGGGAGTTAGAGGAAACTGCTGAGTTTAGAAATGAATACCGCGATGGAGAAATTGTAAAAATGACGGGTGGTAGTATTAATCACAGCCAGATCATCGGTAATATTTATGCGTTCTTAAAATCTGCTTTGCGGGGAAAGAATGCCAGACCATTTATGAGCGATTTGCGGTTGTGGATTCCTCGGTATCGACGCGGGACTTATCCAGATGTGATGGTAGTTGAAGGAGAATTAGTTTGCACAGAGGGACGGAAAGATGAAATACTCAATCCTGTGCTGATTGTGGAAGTGCTTTCTAAGTCTACCAAGGATTTTGATCGAGAGGATAAGTTTCGGTTTTATCGATCTATCCCTGAATTCCGTGAATATGTGTTAGTCAATCAATCTGAGTTTTTAGTCGCACAATATATTAAAACCGAATCAAATGAATGGTTGTTTCGGGAATATGAGGGAGAATCAGCAATAGTTTCCTTCGCTTCAGTGGAAGTGCAAATGTCGATGCTCGATATTTATGAGCTGGTTGTATTTGAAACCCAGGAAACGGAAGTACAAGAAGAAAATTAATGCTATTGGGGGATGCGAATATCAAGAGACTCGACTGCTGAATCAAATTTATTCAGTAGTAATCGAGATTGTTACCAAGAAGTCGGGGATTTCGTTGGTTTGCACGTGAGTTTCCAAATTTAAATTAAGAGTAAAATTAGATGAATGTAATTTGGTTACTGTTAAAGGCTTCTTGGTTAAATGTTTCCATTGCCATACTCACAGGCTTAATCAGCGGCGGTTGCAGCGCTATGTTAATTTCCCTAATTAATCGTGCAATCAGCGACAATTCCAATGGGAATTTAGTCTGGTATTTTGCGGGATTAGCAATCTTGGCTCTTTTGAGTGGCTTTGTATCCCAATTTTTGTTAATCTACCTTTCTCAAGAAGCTGTTTACAATCTGCGGCTGAGTTTGAGCCGTGGCATTTTGTCTACTCCTTTGCGGAATTTGGAAGAGTTGGGTGCTAACCGCTTGCTGGCAACTCTCACGGATGATGTGGGAACGCTTTCTAATACTATATTTTTGATTCCTTTTCTCTGTGTTGATATCGCTGTTGTCGTGGGCTGCTTAACTTATTTAAGCACGATTTCGGGTACGGTTTTTGTTGTTGTATTTAGTTTTCTGGTGCTGATGATTGGCACGGTGCAGTTGTTGCTCAGCAAAATGCGGAAATTCTTCGATTTAGCCAGAGAAGAACAAGATATATTATTTAAGCATTTTCGCAGTATTACTGATGGAATTAAGGAACTTAAACTGCATTCCTTGCGCCGCCAAGAGTTTTTTACGGAAGAATTGCAGGTGAGTGCTGATGCTTCCCGCGATTATAACGTGACTGCTTTGAATACTGGTGCAGTTGCGATTGGAGTGGGTCAGTTGCTATTTTTTATGCTGATGGGTTTGCTGCTGTTTGCTTTGCCGAAATTTGTGCCGGTTTCAACTCCGGTTTTGTCAGCTTACATTCTGACAAGTACCTATTTGATGTCTCCGTTTAACAATATTTTGCAAAGGTTGCCGGCGATTTTTCGTGCTAATACTTCTGTCGAAAAGATAGAGAGGATGGGATTGGCCTTGGCAAGTCAAGCTGAGATAAATTCAGCGGTTAAACCGTTTCAAACTGCTGAGTGGGAGACGCTGGAGTTAAATCGAATAATTCACAGCTATCCGGGAGAAAAAGAAGACAGCAATTTTAGTTTGGGCGAGCTGAATTTGAAGTTTCATCCGGGTCAATTGGTGTTTATAATTGGCGGTAACGGCAGCGGTAAGTCTACTTTAGCTAAGTTAATCACTGGTTTGTACATTCCTGAATCGGGAGAAATTCTCCTAGATGGTCAGCCAATTACTGATGAGAATCGTGAGTGCTACAGGCAGAATTTTTCGGCAATTTTTTCGGATTTCTATCTGTTTGAAAGGCTTTTGGGGATGACTAATCACGATTTGGACAAGCAGGCTGCTGAATATTTGCGAGAGTTTCATTTGGACAATAAAGTTCAGGTGAAAGATGGAGTTTTGTCAACTACGGCTTTGTCTCAGGGACAGCGAAAGCGGCTGGCTTTGCTGACGGCGTATTTGGAAGATAGACCGATTTATTTGTTTGATGAATGGGCTTCGGATCAAGATCCGTTTTTCCGCGATATTTTTTACAAGCAGTTGCTACCAGAGTTGAAGCGGCGGGGGAAAACGGTGTTTGTGATTAGTCACGACGATCGCTATTTTGATATTGCCGATCGCGCAATTAAACTAGATTACGGTAAAGTAGAGTATGACCGCTCAAATGGATAAGTACCGAATTGTCGAAACTTTGACCGAAAGCCAGGTTTCCGACTTGATGGATTTGTACAAAAACGAGTTTTGGAGTGACAAGCGGACGCGGGAGGATGTTGTGAAAATGCTGGCGGCGACTGATGTTATCATTGGTTTTGTCGATGAGAGCGATCGGCTAATTGCTTTTACTCGCGTTATCACCGATTTTGTGTACAGAGCAACAATTTGTGATGTCATCGTCAACCCAACGCACCGCAAGATGGGACTAGGTGTGAAGTTGATGGATGCAGTTGTAAATCATCCTAAATTGCAAGCTGTTGAAACATTAGGACTTCACTGTTTGCCGAAGATGATACCATTTTATGAACGGTGGGGCTTCAGTGATGATGTGGGCGAGAGGAAATTTATGAAACGAAAAAAGTCCTGAGATTAGTAATTTTCTTTCATCTGCATTTATTCGTAGCCGTAAGGTGCGCCCATAAGGGCCCTTCTAAATTCCCAACTTTTCTCGCATCACATCTGGTGTCTCTCTAAAGCCTACTAAAACAGCCGTTCCATCTTTAACAAACATAGGACGTTTCAGCAGCATCGCATCCTTAGCAAAAGCCTCTACCCACTGTTCGCTAGTCCAATTATTCTTGTCGTCGCCCAAAGCGCGGTAGGATTGACCTGAAGTATTTCGCATGGGTTGAAAACCCAAAGCAGCTACCCAGCTTTGGATTGTTTCGCGAGTCGGCGGCTGTTCTTTTGTGTCAATGAACTCGTAATTAACATCGCTATCTTTGAGCCACTGGAAAGCTTTTTTGCAGGTTCCGCAGTTCGGGATTCCGTAAACTTGAATTGACATAATAATGAGTGTTGACTGTTGACTGTTGACTGTTGACTGTTGACTGTTGACTAATAACAACTGACTAATGACTGTTGACTGTTGACTGTTGACTGTTGGCTAATAACAACTAACAAATGACAACTGACAACTAACAACTGACAACTGACAACTGACTAATGACTACTGACTAATCTAGCTTGTTGAACCCATTTTTGCACGCGATCGACTGAAGGAGTTAAGTCATTGCGCTGCATTGTCGCTACGTGCAGCCTTAAAATTTGTTGGTGCAATCTCTCGACGGGCATTTGAGCCAATTGAGCCGGCGAAGCAACGCCGGCGTGAAGTAACAGCCCGCAATACTGACACCCTACACTTGGAATTCGAGCCAAATTTGCCATCGCTACCCATTTATTAACATATTGAATGTTAATCTGTAATTGATTGGCTAGCAACACTTTCGCCGCCTGCGTTTTCGTCAGGCGAATTAGTTGTCCGGTTGTGGTGATGCTGCACTCTTCCAGTTGAGATTGGTTTTCCTTGCTCAATCCCGGTAAATGTGCTATCGGCCAGTCGCTTACTTGCACAGAAGTTTGAGGAGCTTTATGAGAAATTTTCATGTTTTTTCTGTTAATTTTACTTATACTTTAAAGTCTCATATATCAAACAGTCAATAGAGGATCTCGCTCACGTCACCCAATCAACAAAAACCAGACCCAGGAATTTGACTAATTGCGGGGGTTGTGACCTTTCTGCTAATTGCCTGCGGAGTAGCCGTTTCAGCCTGTTTTTACTGACTGGGGATCGGGCTTACAGCTTAACCCAATCATCCGGGTGATGACGACCAAGACTATAAAAAAGACAGCCTATAAATGCTAGCAAAAAAGAAGTGACCGATGAGAATTTTCTCAAAAATGCCTGCCAAGTTGGCAGTCAGAATTTTAGTGCTTTAATGCTGAGAATGCAAAAACTTGTGGCTGACTGCAAACCCAACTCTAAATTATAGGTTTTTACCCATGACAATTACACAAGGTGATGATTTGTTAACTAATACTCTACACCTACGGCGGCAAAAACTGGCTAGTTTAATTAATTTTCCGGTAATTTTATGGTCGGGGCGCAGCATTCCTCGCAATTATCCGGCACTTACTTATCCCTTTCGTGCCAGCAGTCACTTTCTATATTTTGCTGGTTTGCCCTTAGAAAATGCTGCCATTCGCTTAGAATCGGGCAAATTAGAATTGTTCTTAGATGACGCACCTGCTAGCAGCACTCTTTGGCACGGAGAAATGCCGAAAAGAGCAGAAATTGCCGAACTAATTGGGGCTGATGCTGCTTTTCCAATGACGGAATTGAAAGCGCGCTCAACAAATGCAGCAACTATCGCAATTCAGGATTCTTGGACTCAGTTGCAACAGTCTCAAATTCTAGATCGCCCTCTGGCACCGCCCAACTCGCCAACCGGAATCGACCTAGAATTAACCAAGGCCATCATATCTCTGCGCCTGAGCCACGATGCAGCCACTTTGGCCGAATTGCGTCAAGCTGCAGCTGTCACTGTAGAAGCTCACAAAGCGGGAATGGCGGCAACCCGAAATGCTCAAATTGAAGCAGGGGTGCGCGCTGCAATGGAAAGTGTCATCATCTCCAAAAATATGACCTATGCCTATCCTAGTATCGTGACGGTGCATGGAGAAGTGCTGCACAGCGAACATTATCACAATCCCCTACAAACAGGAGATTTGCTGTTAGCAGATGTCGGTGCGGAAACATCAACGGGATGGGCGGCTGATGTGACTCGCACTTGGCCGGTTTCTGGCAAGTTTTCTCCGACTCAAAGAGCGATTTATGATGTAGTTTTGGCAGCACACGATGCTTGTATTGATAAAGTTAGTGCGGGGGTGGAATATCGAGACATTCACCTGTTAGCTGCTCGGATTATGGCGGAAGGATTAGTTGATTTAGGTATTTTGCGGGGCAATGTTGAAGATTTGGTAGAAATGGATGCTCACGCGCTGTTTTTTGTACATGGAATCGGACATTTAATTGGTTTAGATGTTCACGATATGGAAGATTTAGGAGATTTGGCTGGCTATGAAGAAGGAAGAACGAGAAGCAGTCGGTTTGGGTTGGGATTTTTGCGGTTGAATCGAGTTTTGCGTCCGGGAATGCTGGTATCGATCGAACCGGGATTTTATCAAGTTCCGGCCATCTTAAATAACCCAGAAAACCGCGCTAAATATGAAGATTTTGTTAAGTGGGAGGAGTTGGAAAAATTCGCCGATGTGCGGGGGATACGCATAGAAGATGATATACTTGTCATCGATGAGGGTAGAGAAGTATTGACAGGCAAATTGCCCACAAAAGCTCCGGAGATTGAGGAGTTAGTTGCGGTAAATACGTAAGTAGAGCCGAGTTCGATCGCACCATTGGTGTCAACTTAACGTCAAACCCAGTTAGAGACTGATGTTTGACTATTAAGGCTAGATCACCCTGGCGCCCCCCTTAATAAGGGGGGGACAGGAGTCTTCTCAAAGTCAACCCCTACTCCCCAACAATCAGGGGGATTTAGGGGGATCTAGACTTTACCTAAAAGCGACATTGATCAGGGGTTTCAGGCTTAAGTTGACACCAATGATATCGCACATACGCAGTTCCATCAGGGGTGAAAAAAAATAAATAAAGATGAATAAAGGTTGGCCAACAAGTCTTTTGATATTAGTTAAAAAAGTGGTCTCGCAAGTCAGAAAATTCGCTGCACTAATACTTCCACGCATTGTTCGCAAACCTATATCCTCGCGGCCGCCGATGCAAGCTGCACCTTTGCCCAGCAACGAAGAAGAGAGAATAGAAGCACTTCACCGCTACAACATTCTCGACACAGAAGCCGAAGCAGCTTTTGATGATCTAACAGCTTTAGCATCCTATATTTGCGGCACTCCTATTGCTTTAGTAAGCTTAATAGATTCTAACCGACAGTGGTTTAAATCCAAAGTCGGCCTGGAAGCGCCCGAAACTCCGAGAGAGTCAGCTTTTTGCGCCCACGCTATTTTAAATCCCAACGAATTGCTAGTTGTACCCAATGCTTTAGATGACGATCGCTTTGTCGGCAATCCGCTAGTAACTTCCGATCCCAATATTCGGTTTTATGCTGGAGCCCCGCTAGTAACTCCTGACGGTTATCCGATCGGCACTTTGTGCGCGATAGATACAGTTCCTCGTAATCTCACCCCACAACAGCTAGAAGCGCTGCGGACTTTAGGACGGCAAATTATTAACCAAATGGAGTTGCGAATAAATATAACTAAATTAAAGCGCGCACAGATCAGGAACAAACAAGTAGAAGCCAAACTCCGTTCTACAGACGAGCAAATTGTCAATTTTTTAGAAGGAATGAGCGATGCTTTTTTTGCTTTAGACACCCAGTGGCGATTTACTTACGTCAATTACAAAGCAGGGCAATTTTTGCAGCGATCGCCGGAAGAAATTTATGGTAAAAATATTTGGGAAGAGTTTCCCGAATTAGTGAGTTCTGATTTTTATGAAGAGTATCATGCAGCGGTAGCGAAACAAGTTGGAGTGAGTTTTGAAAAATATTATCTTCCCTTAAAAGTGTGGTTGGAAGTCCGGGTTTTTCCTGGTCACGACGGCCTTTCTGTGTTTTTTCACAACATTTCCAAGCGCAAGAAGATGGAAGCTGCACTCAAGAAAGAACAGAGAAAAACTGACGGTTTACTGCTAAATATTTTGCCCGGACCGATCGTGGATCGGTTGAAGCACGAACCGGGGGTAATTGCAGACAAGTTTGAAAAAGCAACAATTCTTTTTGCTGATTTGGTGAATTTTACCCAAATTTCTACCACCATGTCCGCAACTAAATTAGTGTACTTGCTGAATGAAATTTTCTCAGCTTTTGACCAACTGAGTGAGAAGCACGGCTTAGAAAAAATCAAGACGATCGGGGACGCTTACATGGTAGCAGGCGGCATTCCCATTGAACGCCCAGACCACGCAGAGGCGATCGCCGAAATGGCGCTGGATATGCTAGTAGCAATTGAGAAATTAAATGTGAAGCTAGACGCGAAATTTGAGCTCCGCATCGGGATTAATAGCGGCCCGGTGGTAGCAGGGGTAATCGGCACTAAAAAATTTATTTACGATTTGTGGGGAAATGCGGTAAATACAGCCAGCCGTATGGAATCTCACGGCATAACAGGCCGCATTCAAGTCAGCCATTATACTCATAAGTTGCTGCAGGATAAATATGAATTTGAAGATCGCGGCGAGATCGAGATTAAAGGTAAAGGGCCAATGCAAACTTATTTACTGACGGGGAGAAAAACAGGAAGCGATCTCAAAATTGCAGAGTAAATAAAACTAAGACTTGAAACTACCTGATTGTTGAGGAAATGCCGGAGGCTGCGATCGATCGCCTCGAAGGTGCGATCGCCCGCTCGGCAGAACGGCTGCTGCAGATCAACCAAATAAGATTATGCTATAGACAGAGATATCGCAGCAATCCTAGGCGCGGTACTCGACCTTATAAAAATACTAAGTTGAAGTCGTCGGAGCCTTTAATAATGGTTCAATTTCATATTCAAACCGATAGCGATATTCCAGCATCCACCCAACTATTCAATCAAATTAGGTTTGCGATCGCCTCGCGACAATTTCCGCCCGGACACCGCTTGCCCAGCACCAGACAGCTAGCCATGCAGACGGGTTTGCACCGCAACACCATCAGCAAAGTATACCGCCAGCTCGAAAATACCGGACTCGTAGAAGCCCAAGCAGGATCGGGCATTTACGTCCGCGCCCTAGGCAACGAAGGCGGCAACAAACTCAAATCTCCGATCCTCGAAGAATATCCCCTTGCCAACAAAATAGTGCAAGGAAGTATCGATCAACTGCTGGGACAGGGCTGTACGCTCAACCAAGCGAGGGAATTATTTTTGGCCGAAATTGACTGGCGGCTCAGGTGCAGCGCCCGCGTGGTCGTCACAGCCCCCACAGAAGACATCGGCGTGGGTGAACTGATGGCGAAAGAACTCGAACAAGCTCTCCGCATTCCCATACAGTTAGTGCCGATGGAACAGCTAGGTACTTTTTTGGATCAAATCTCTTCGGGAACTGTGATCACCAGCCGATATTTTATCGGAGAAGCAGAATCGATTTCGGCACCTCGTTCGGTGCGAGTGATTCCCGTAGACATCTACGACTACAGCCAGGAAATCCAGTTAGTCGGGGGTTTGCCGAAAGACAGTTATTTGGGTCTCGTTAGCCTGAGTCCGGGAATGCTACGATCGACCGAAGTCATCATCCACAGCATCCGGGGAGAGGATTTGCTGGTGATGACGGCCTTGGTGTCAGACGAGTACAAGATTAACTCGATCGTGCGATCGGCCAGAACAATTTTTTGCGACCAACCGAGTTTTGCTACAGTAAAAGCTGCCATCAATGCGGCTAGAGAAGATATTATTCGTCCCCCGCAACTGATATGCTCCGAAAATTACATCGGATCTAAGTCGATTAATTTGCTCAAGCGCGAGTTGGGCTTGGGGTAAGTCAGCAGTCATTAGTCATTAGTCATTAGTCATTAGTTATTAGTTATTGGTAGCCACTCACAAATAACATCGGACAAATAACAAATAACAATGCCCAATGCCCGATGCCCGATGCCCAATGCCCAATTCCGAATGCCCAATGCCCAATGCCCAATGCCCAATGCCCAATGCCCAATGCCCAATTACCAATTACCAATTATCCATGACAATTGAAATCCAACCTTCAATTAATGTTAAAACGGCGATCGAAAGCCGGCGGGCCGCGCGCAGTTTCCAACCCGATCCGATTCCCCCAGCAATATTGGCAGAGATTTTGCGATTGGGAGTGCGATCGCCCTCTGGTTACAACTTGCAGCCTTGGCGGTTTATCGTAATTCAAAACGCAGCCAGCAAAGAAAAATTAAAAGCTTGCGCCTTCGATCAGCGCCAAGTGGTAGAAGCCCCAACAGTATTAATCTGTTGTGGCGATCGGCGCGCCGCCAGGCCCGAAAACACCGAAGCCGTCATCGACTTGGGCAAAACCACAGGCGCAATGAATGACAATTTAGCCGGTTATATGCGACAAGCAATCCCGCAATTGTTCGAGAACCGTCCCTGCTTCGAGTCCCTAGAAGCTTGGACAAACAGACATACAATGCTCGCAGTAGCCCACTTAATGATTGCAGCTAAAAGCTTTGGGGTAGACAGTTGTCCGATGGAAGGTTTTGTCAGCGCTAAGGTGAAAGAAGCTTTTCAAATTCCCGAAGAAGTAGATGTTTGCTGTTTGCTGCCGCTTGGTTATGCAGCAGCACCTTTGAAACAATATGGCGGACGTTTTGACGTGACTCAAGTTTATTACAGCGAAAGTTATGGACAGGCTTTGCAAGCTGAGATTTGAGAGTTAAGATTTTGTGGCGACTTGAATTTTCAGAGTTAAGATTTGGAATGAATCGGGGTCAAAGTTCAAACAGATCAAAAATCCCGACTGTTCTGCAATCTAAAATCTAAAATTCCAAATCTAAAATCGAAAGTGGTGAGATTAGACAGAGGAGAAAATATGACAGCAGCAACGCGACAAAGCAACGCACAAATTCTAGAAGTTAAATTGCAGCAACACTTGCAAGCAGCCGGATTTAAAAACTTACCGCTTTATATTAGTTGTGATTTTCGAGATGAATCTTTAACGGTTGTGGGAGAACACCCGCGCAGTGTAGTTCTCAAAGCCAAACCGACTTTTGCGGTGCTAGAAGCAGCAATTCTCGAAATAGAACCCGAATCTATTCAACAGATTGGACTTTGCCTAAAAATTACCGGGCAAAAACAGCCTTATGCTTTCCATTCTTTTACCATGCACAACCCTGTTTTGTCAAGACCAAAAGCAGTGCTGTTGTTCAAAAAAACCGAGAATCCCCCTGCCGAAGAAACCGGGATAGTCTTAACAGAAAATGTGGTCGAGACGGCGGATGTAGAGGAGGAGATACCGTTAGAAACGGATGGGAAAGATGCGTGGGATGAAGAATATTTTCCCAATTTGTCTGAGAGTTCCAGCAATTCCGAGCCGATCGCCTTCAGCGTGCAAGCAATCCCGGCAGATATTGCAGACAATCCCTTCAATCCGCTGGATATGGAAGCGGTAACAGTTGCCCAAAAACCTAAGCATTCACCGTTGGCGATGCTGGCTGCAGCAGGAATGGTCAGCATGGCGGCGCTAATTTTGGCAGGCGGTTATTATATGCTGAGCCGGCCCTGCGTCATCGGAGGATGTAGTGCTTTAGCTAATGCCAAACAGTTGAGCGAGAATTCGACGAAGACGCTGAAAACGTCAAAAGTTGCCAACAGCCCCCAAGAAGCGCAGCGACAGTTAAAACAGGCGATCGCCCTTTTGGAACCGATTCCCTCATGGTCAATTCATCGCGGTGAAGCTCAAAGCGCTCTGGAAAGCTACCGTTCGCAAAATCAGAATTTAAACTCTGCGATCGATGCAGCGCGCCTCGCACAGTCAGCAGCCCAGAAAACCCAAAATCCGCCTTATTCTGCCGAGGACGGGCAGGAAGCGCAAGCTCTGTGGCAAAGTGCGATCGCCGAACTCGGAGAAATCCCCACAGACAGCCCAGTGTATCCATTTGCTCAGAGAAAAACGAAGGAATACCGGAAGAATGTAGCAACAGGAAATCGGCAGTTAAGCACAGAGAAAAAAGCCGAAAAAACGCTGCTCGCGGCCAAAAATACAGCCCAAATAGCAGAAGCTCGCGAAGCAGTAGCGACTACTGCCGAGACTTGGGATCAAGTGCAAGCAGGTTGGGAAGAATCCCTCGCAATCCTATCAGAAATTCCCACGGGCACGACATCTTACCAACAAGCTAAACTGCTAGTTCCCAAATACGAAACCAAACTTTCAGAAGCTCGCGAGCGCAAAAATGTCGAAGGAATTTCGGAAAATGCCTATACTCAAGCTGTGACTTTAGCAGCGGAAGCTCGAATTTTTGAGGGCAAAAACGCCTGGTTTAAAGCATCAGAATCCTGGCGAAGAGCTTTGAGTTACGCGGAGCAAGTGCCGGCGGCAACTGCCTATTCTCAGAAAGCCCAACCGCTGATCGCTTCCTACAAAACTTCATTGCAGCAAGCAGAAGTAAAGTTGCAGGAAGAAAGGAACCTGCAAAAAGCCCGCACCGATTTAGATAGAACTTGCAAAGGCAACCCCAAGATTTGCGACTATACTGTTAGCAAAGATTTGATTGCGGTGCAGATGACTCCAGGTTACGTGCAGAAACTGCAACAAACTTTCATTCAAGCAAACAACAACAATGCTGTGAAGTCTCGCCAAGCTGTAGAAAAGCACGTTCAAACATTGCAAAAAGCTTTGGAGGCGATCGCCGAAAACGCCCAAATCCCGATGCAGGTGTACGATGGCGAAGGCAAGCGGATTGGGAGTCACGAACCGAAGTAAGCTGTTACGGCATTTAATTTTAGTTTTTGGGGCGGGCTAGGAGCAACGCCCCACTCATTGTTTCAAGAAACATGATTGTTACAATTAAATGCGCGCTAACAACTTAGAACATCCGAACACACACTACAAGCTCGGCAATCAAACTGTATAAAATAATATTAGCAATCAAATGCTAGAAAAGGTCAAACTTCATAACTTCAAAAGTCATAAAGATACAGAACTTAGTTTAGATAGTTCACGCCTACACGCACTCGTAGGACAAAACAGTTCGGGTAAAACATCAGTTTTGCAAGCAGTGCATTATCTCAGTCGGCTTGCTAATTCATCATTTGACAAGATTTTTCAGCATGAAAAAGAGCCTCAATTTATTACAACAATTGGGCAAGATAATATGTCTGTTACTGCAAGTGGTTTTTGGAAAAACCCAGATATAAATAATTGGGAAGCTTCCTATGAGTGGAGACGAAACGTTAATCAGATGTGGGAGTTTACAGCATTATGGAAGGCAGATAAAAACCAGGAATATAGGAAAGTAATGTCTGAAACTTCCTTAATGACTACGGAAGAGCCAATTCAGCAATCTTTGAGAAACGCAGTTCATCTTAAGCTCGTAGCTACTAATCTTGCTAAAGCAGCTTACAGTGATGCAATTACACCGCGAGTTGAGTTCGATGGTTCAGGGTTAGCACCTACCTTAGACTATCTTCGTGACGAAGATCCAGATAAATTTCAATCTTTACAGAAAATGTTGAAACGGATTGTACCAGGTGTCCGCGAGGTAGGGGTAAGGCGAGCTAAAGTTATGGTCAATCGCCAACGCTTAATCGAAGTCGATGGCAAATCTATCTCCTACGAAGAAAGTCAGGAAATTGCAGGGCAAGAAGTTGTCCTAGACATGAATACTGGTAAGCGCATACCAGCCCATGCCATTAGCGAAGGCACAATGCTCGCTCTCGGATTACTGACTGTTTTGATGAATCCCAATCAACCTAATTTAGTGTTATTAGATGATGTTGAACAGGGACTCCATCCCAAAGCGCAACGAGAATTAATCGCTGTTTTCAAGGAAATTCTTCAATACAACAGCAATCTGCAAATTATTTTTTCTACCCATTCTCCTTACATTGTGGATGAACTTCTTCCTTCTCAAGTTCATGTATTAAGTAACAACTATTCAGGTGTGACTCGTTGCAAACGATTGGATGAACATCCTGATGTAGAATGGGCAAAACAAACTTTAACCACTGGAGAATTCTGGGATGCTGAGGGAGAAGATTGGGTGGTTGCAGGAGAAATAAATGATTGAGTTTGTGGTGATTGTAGAAAGTAGTGCAGACGCACGAACCGCTACTAGATTAGCCGATCGCGTTTTAGTAGAAAAAATTGATTGGTTAGAACCTGAGATGCTGCAACATCTATTTCAATGGAGTGGTTTAGAAGCTGGCACGGAGAATTCTTGCTGGAAAAATATTAATCAAATTATAGATAATTTCCAACAAAGCTTAGGATTTCGTCCTCCAAGGTATTTAGGTCATCGTAAAGATGGAGCCTTAAAAGCTGATGGTGCAGCAGCTATAAAAATTATTAATTTAGTACGATTTATTCAAAAAACACGACAGATTAAAGCAGTTCTCCTGATCCGCGATTTAGACAATCAACCTCAGCGAAGAGAAGGTATTGAGCAAGCACGTTCAGAACAAATCGAACGACAACCTAAATTAGAAATTATTATGGGTACAGCCGACAGAATGCGGGAAGCTTGGGTTTTAAATGGGTTTATTCCATCTAATCAACAGGAAAAACAAATTCTTCAAGAGATAATGACCGAATTGACGTTTAATCCTTGCGAGGAGTCACACAGACTACGCTCTAACTCATTGACAGAACCCGATCGCATTAGAAATCCTAAAGTTGTTGTCGAAAAGCTAACAGGTGGCAAGATGGAACGCGAACAACAGTGCTGGGAAGACACGCCTGTGGAATTTCTACGAAAAAAGGGTGTTTATACAGGCTTAACAGCCTATATTGATGAAATCGAGGAACGATTAATTCCTATTCTTTTATCTGAGTAAAAGAGTAACTCAGGATTTACGCATAACCTCTATCTTGCAGGTTTGCAATGCGCGCCTTACCGCTATGGGTAGGGCGTAAAATCACTTCTTCCCTAAGTCCTGTTCCTTCAAAACTAATCGGTATCCCCAGCAATTTCATCCCCCGTCAATCCAGCTTGAAAAACTTGTTTAGCCGTCAAATTCAACTCTGGAAAAGTTGGCGACTCAATCCTATCATTTCCCCGAAACAAACTCACCTCATACTCGCCATCAACCAACTGATAAACCGATATCGTTGGTTGCTTGGGATTCCCGATAAACCTACGGCCGCCCAAACCGAGATAATCCACAATCCAGTATTCAGGAATCCCAATTAGTTCGTATTCGCCTACTTTTTTGATGTAGTCATCTTGCCAATTCGTGCTAACTACTTCAATAACCAGCGGAATTGATGCGCCTTGAGTCACGGTTGAGAATTTTTTCCACATAGGTTCTGACGCTAAGTTGGGGCGATTTAATATCGGAAGATCGGGCGAATAAGCTGATTCGTTTTCCAGTGGCTTAACTAATGCTTGTTTGGGGATGAAGTACGGAAGTTTTACCTTTCTAAACTCAGCAGTTAACTCTGAGGCTAAAAAACCGATAACTTCTTCATGGTCTCCTAATGGCTGTGACATTTCAACAATCTCTCCATTGTGCAGTTCATAACGTCCGTTTTCTGGCTTCCATTCCGCAAATTCTTCAAAAGTTAGCGTTTTAGTTGCTGTTTGAATCATGGTTATTCTCCTTAGTGATGGCTAGGGCGGGCTAGAAGCCCACCCCACAAGATAACTCACTCTTTGTGGAACAGGCATCTTGCCTGTTCATAAAAATACTGCCACATACAAGTTCCTACCTACATTATATTATCAATTCCCAATGCCCTGTTTGGCCAATTCCCAATGCCCAATTCCCAATTACCATTTGATCAATTGTGCATCTTGATTAAAAAATTTCCGGGACAATCCCTCAGTCAACAGCAGAGTTGCGATTACAGTTGCCAGCGCTAACACAAACATAATTAAAATCTGGTAAGATGCTGCATCGAGAGGACTGACACCGCTCAGCATTTGACCTGTCATCATTCCGGGTAAAGTTACGATTCCTACCACCGTCATTGTATTTAATAGTGGGATTAATCCAGCTTTGATGGCATCTTTGCGGTACTGCTTTACTGCTTGCTGCGGCGTGGAACCTAAACTTAAATGGGTTTCTATTTCTAACTGGCTGCTATTAACTGTACTGACAAGTCTTTCGCCCGCGATCGCCCCGGAGTTCATGGCATTGCCCAAAATCATACCCGCTAAAGGAATCAGGTATTGCGGTTCGTACCAAGGGTCAGGTTGCAAAATTAGCAAGTTTGTATAGGCGAGAGTCAAGGCCGTACTGATAAAAATTGAACCCCAAACTAAGGGCAGTAAGTTCTTGATTTTTTTGCTGATGCGGTTGCTGGCAACCATGCTAGCTGTTGTCAGCATGATTGCTAAAACTGCTAAAACCAGCCAAGGATTTTTCCCCTCCGGGTCAAATACGACTGCGAGCACGTACCCGACTAAGATTAGCTGGATCAGGGTGCGCCCTGCGGCGATCGCGATCGTCCCCTCCAATCCCAATCCCTGCCACGCCGAAAGCCCGATCGCGATCGCCACCATCCCCAAAGCCCAACCCAAATCTGTAAAATCTAGCAGAATTAACACCGGCCCACCCTTTCGATAATGTGATTGTTTGCCTGTCCAAATATAAGATATTGCAATAAAGGTTTCTGAGAAACAGTTTTGCTGCAAGAATTTGCTTTGATAATGCTTGAAATTTATGGTGTGAAGAGTGAATAATGTTCCCCCCCTCGACTTAACCCGCCAATACGCGCTCCTTGGCGACGAAATAACCGCTGCGGTGCAAAAAGTGCTTGCCTCTGGCGGCTACGTAGGCGGCCCGGCCGTGAAGAGTTTTGAACGAGAGTTCGCCGACTACATCGGCGTTTCCGAGTGCGTTGGCTGCAACTCCGGCACCGATGCCCTGATTTTGGCTTTGCGAGCTCTCAAAATTGGCCCCGGCGATGAAGTGATTACCACTCCCTTTACCTTTTTTGCTTCGGCTGAGACAATTAGCGCCGTCGGTGCGACTCCAGTATTTGTCGATATTGACAGCGAGACTTTTAATCTGGATGTCGAACTCCTCGAAGCGGCAATTACCGACAAAACCAAGGCAATTATGCCCGTCCACATCTTCGGCCAACCGGTAGACATGACTCGGTTGATGGAAATTGCGACTCGGCACAATTTAGCCGTAATTGAAGATTGCGCCCAATCTGTCGGGGCCCAGTGGCAGTCTCGAAAAGTCGGCAGCATCGGCCATGTCGGCTGCTTCAGTTTTTATCCGACCAAAAACTTAGGCGCTTGCGGTGATGGTGGCGCGGTGACGACAAACGATCCAGCCCTCGCAGCTTCCATGCGAATGCTCAAAGAACACGGACAGTCTTCTAGGTATTTCTACGAAGAAATCGGCTACAACAGCCGTTTAGATGCCCTGCAAGCGGTGATTCTCAGCATTAAATTGCGATATCTCGACAGTTGGAACGCCCAGCGGCAGGAGAAAGCGACACTTTACAGCGAATTTCTCTCCCGCGTGCCCGGAGTTGCCCTCCCCAAAGAATTGCCCGAAGCAAAAGGAGTTTGGAATCAATACACGATCCGGCTGACAAGTCCAGAAGACGCGCAAAATCCCTCTGGCAATTTCCGGGACTCGGTGCGGGCTCAGTTGCAGGAAGCTGGCATCGGTTCGATGGTTTACTATCCGTTACCTTTGCACCTGCAACCTGTTTACAAATCTTTGGGCTATTCTGCCGGTCAATTGCCACAGGCTGAGCAAGTTTGTCGCGAAGTCTTGTCTTTGCCGATGTTCCCGGAACTGTCGAGGGATCAACAAGAGCGGACGATTTATGGTCTGAAAGATTGCTTGGCAAAGGCCGATCGCATCCGGTAGCGTTGGCGCGATGGCATCAGCGAGGGAAATGCAGGAGGAGAAAAGAATTGCAGGGTTGCATTGCTGTGAGAATGTGCAGCGGTCAGGGAGAGCTGTTAAGTATTTTGACTGATCACTTGTACTTTTATGTACTATATTTAATGAAAAGAAACAAATTTAGGCTAGCAATCCGCCTCGAACGGGTGCATTTTCCGCTCGCCTAAAACTTGAAATGCGATCGGTCAATGATGAAAAAGGAAGTTCGGCAACGGATTCGCTCGACGGATGTAACGGAGGTAACGGATTTCAGGAAGAGGGAAGAGGGAAGAAGGAAGAATAAAGAATAAAGAATGTTGGAACTTTCGACTTCTAATCCCCGATGCCCGATGCCTGATGCCCGATGCCCGATGCCCGATGCCCGATGCCCGATGCCCGATGCCCGATGGCCGATGCCCAATTCTCAATTTAACCTGTAATTTTCAGAAGATAAGAGGAAAATAAACGAGTGCCTCAGTATCAATTCACTCAGGCTAGACGCTACGATCCACAAGCGATCGCTCAGTATTACCGCAACCGTCCTTGGAAAGCAATTTGGCGCGCAATTACCGTTATTTGGTCTTTTGCGGGCTTTGTGCTAGGGATGCTGTGGGACAGTTGGCAGCACGAAGTCGCAGCACACCAGCCGGAACGGGCCGCCCACCTGCGACAAATACTCACTCGCTTGGGCCCAACTTTCATTAAAGTCGGCCAAGCCCTTTCTACCAGACCGGATTTGATCCGCAAAGACTTTCTTGAAGAATTGATCAAACTTCAGGATCAATTGCCGCCGTTTGACTCGGTGCGCGCTTTCGAGATTATTGAAGCGCAACTCGATCGCAAAATTAGCGAAACCTACAGCGAAATCTCCCCCGAACCTGTCGCCGCGGCAAGTCTCGGTCAAGTCTACCGAGCTCGCCTCCTCACCGGGGAAGCAGTAGCAGTCAAGGTTCAGCGACCGAATTTGCTGCCAGTCTTGAGCCTTGACCTTTACTTAATGCGCTGGGCCGCTGGATGGTTGGGCCCCTTGTTGCCGCTGAATCTCGGTCACGACCTTTGTTTGATCGTCGATGAATTTGGTATCAAATTGTTCGAGGAAATTGATTATATCAATGAAGGCCGCAACGCCGAGAAATTTGCTACAAATTTTGCCGACGACCCGACAGTAAAAGTTCCGAGTATTTACTGGCGTTATACTTCAAACTGCGTTCTGACTCTCGAATGGATTGACGGCATCAAGCTGACAGATATGGCAAGTGTTAAAGCCGCAGGTTTGGATACCGATAGTTTAATTGAAGTCGGAGTCCGCAGCGGTTTGCGACAGTTGCTGGAACACGGATTTTTTCACGCTGACCCCCATCCGGGAAATCTGTTTGCCTTAGCGGACGGCCGCATGGCTTACATTGATTTTGGGATGATGGATCAGATGGAAGAAACAACTAAAGAAACTTTGGTTGATTCTGTCGTTCATTTGATCAACAAAGATTACTTACAATTAGCCAAGGATTTTGTCAAACTTGGCTTTTTGACTCCAGATACAGATATTATGCCGATCGTCCCGGCGTTGGAATCTGTACTGGGTGATATCGTCGGCGAAAAGGTGTCAGATTTTAACTTCAAGACGATTACAGACCAGTTTTCGGAGTTGATGTACGATTATCCTTTCCGGGTGCCGGCGAAATTTGCCTTAATTATTCGCTCTCTGGTCACAGAAGAAGGTTTGGCCCTGACGCTGAATCCGAATTTCAAGATAGTCGAGGTGGCGTATCCTTATGTAGCGCGGCGTTTGTTGAACGGAGAATCTCCGGCACTGCGGCGGCGTCTGATTGAGGTATTATTCAAAGATGGCAAATTCCAGTGGAACAGGTTAGAGGACATGATCGCGATCGCCCGATCGGATCGCAGTTTCGACTTGCTCCCCACAGCACAACTAGGCTTGCAATTTTTGCTGTCCGAGGAAGGGTCGTTTTTGAGACGCCAGCTAATGTTAGCTTTGATTGAGGACGATCGAATCCACACCGAAGAAGTTCGCAGCCTGTGGAACTTAGTCAAGGAAGATTTGCAGCCCGGTCGCCTGTTCAACGTTGCTCTAGGCGCTTTGACGGAGTTTTCCACAGCAGGAGCAGCCGCGCTAACTCGATTTTAGTCATTAGTCATTGGTCATTAGTCATTAGTCATTGGTTATTTGTTGGTTGTTAGTTGTTGGTTCTAATAACTAATTCCCCATACCCAATGCCCTGCGCGGGCCAATGCCCCATGCCCCATGCCCAATTCCCCATTCCCCCTTCCCCCAATTAAGGAATTATTCGTGTATTATTTTCCAGAACCTCCCTATTTTTTAATGTCGGCTGGATTACTAGCAGGTATGGCTTCCGGCGTAGCATTTGAAGCAACTCTCAAACAATCGGTACAACAGTGGTCTAAAAATCGTTCTACTCGCACCTTGGCTAACCTGCCAAGGCTGCAATTGGTCATACCTTTTCTGGGAATGGCTGGCGGAATTTGCGTATTTTTAGCTTCTGGGATGGAGATTTTTGGCTTCCCAAAACTACTTTGTTATGCCCTAGCTTTGCCACTGACGGTACTCACGGGCTGGCTAGTTTGGACTCAGCTAGGTAAGCTTTTGATCGAGTTAGAACGCGGAGGTTCCCAAGCGCTGGATTTAGATTCTTTTGAACAATGAAAGTTAACTATCAACCTCTTTTGTGAGAAGCAAGGGGGTTGATAGTTATCTATGATTATCCTATTTGATGCTTTTTGAACCGCAGAGAACGCAGAGTACGCAGAGGAAGAGAAAGAAGAAGATGACAACTTAGGCAATAATTTGTGTATTTTTTTAAAAATAAAATCTAAAATCTAAAATCTAAAATCGAATGAGTATTTTAATTGTTACGGGTGCGGCGGGATTTATTGGCTCTAATTTAGTAGAAACTCTTTTAAATCGAGGGGAGACGGTGATCGGTGTTGATGAGTTCAACGATTATTACGATCCGGATCTCAAGCGCAAGAATATTGCACGATTTGAAAGGTATCCGGGTTTTGAATTGGTGGAAGGCGATATTTTGTCTGTAAATTGGCGAGGTCTTTTATCTGATGCGAAGGTAATATTTCATCTGGCGGCGCAAGCAGGAGTTCGTGCTAGCTGGGGCGATGGTTTTCGCAGCTATACCGAACGCAATATTAACAGCACTCAAGTATTGTTAGAAGCGGCCAAAGATGCGCCAAGATTGCAAAAGTTTGTCTATGCTTCTTCTTCTTCAATTTACGGCAATGCTGAATCTTTTCCCACGAATGAAAATGCTTGTCCGCAGCCGGTTTCTCCCTACGGAATTACGAAATTAGCCGGTGAACGTTTGTGCGGACTTTATTACAAAAATTTTGGCGTTCCCACTACTTCCCTGCGCTATTTTACTGTTTACGGGCCGAGACAGCGCCCCGATATGGCTTTTCACAAGTTTTTTAAGTCGATTTTGTTTGACGAGGCGATTTCAATTTTCGGCGACGGATTGCAAACGCGGGATTTTACGTTTATCAGCGATTGCGTTGCGGCGAATTTAGCGGCGGCTGAGGTTGCGGAAGCTGCGGGGGAAGTTTTTAATATTGGTGGGGGAAGTCGGGTAGTTTTGAAAGAAGTTATTGATACAATAGAGAGGATTGTCGATCGACCTATTCGGATAGATTTTACCGAAGCTGCGAGGGGAGACGCGCGGCACACTAGCGCGGATGTGTCTAAAGCCCAGAAAATCTTAGGTTATCAGCCACAGGTTGCTTTAGAAGAAGGATTAAGGCGCGAATGGGAGTGGATTCAGTCTGTGTACAGTTAGAGTACAGTTAGAGTACAGTTAGATGCTATCTATCCCAGAAATTCCGCAACTTAAATTGAACATTGTTGATTTTTTGAATTCGCCAACTTTTGAGGTTTATCTGCAATCGAAATGCTGCGATTATAGCATTATATTTTAGAAAAAATCGCACTTGTTGTGAGTAGTAATGGCTTCGATAATTTTATTCAAAACTTTTTTAGAATCAGTCATTGTACTTAGCCAATAACTGCCTGAATGTAGCCGATGATAATAACTTAAATTACTCACAGCATACAAGCTGGCGCCACTTTTTAACCACAAATAATTGAAAGCGGCGACATCGGAAGCTTGCACGCAAATATCTTGATTATCCTCGGCACAATCCAGGTATTTCTGTACATTGACGAAGTAGTTTCCATCATTAATAAAATTGCGAAATAATTTAGGATTGGGATTATTTAGAATTAATTCTCGTGCTTTTTCAAGATTGATTTCTGTGTCCGAAAATAATTTAAAATTAAAGTAGGGATTTGCGGATGTCGGACAGTAAATTAGGTTGGGATTCCATGCAGTTATGTGGTATAGTCTATCGACATAAGTTTCGCTCAAGGCATTGTCAGAGTCAAGAATAATTGCCCACTCATTTTTGCAGTGGGAAATCGCCATAATTTTGCTTTTATACGCACCAAAATTTTGCTCACCTCTGCGGATAGAAATCTTAGGTGACAAGTTTGCTATATTTGCTTGCATCCTAGAAAACTCTTCGGGGGAGGAAGCATCATCGTAAATAATAATATCATCAATGCGATCGTCATACAAAGCATTGCACAATGCCCCTACAACCAAACTAGAACGGTTAAAATGGGTAATAGCTAGAGATATTTTACTTCTGTTAGCCACAGACGGACGCCGAATTGAAGTTAAGCGAACGCCTAGAAGGCTTGTCCGCAAGTCCATCATAATTTTGTAATACTGTTGGTAAACTTTATTTTCGAGTTGTAAACTGCGAATTTTTCGGCCAGCTTTTCGCCAAATATTCATTTCTGTATTTGCCAATCTATACCTAAAGTTGATATTTTTTTGCCTGACAAAGGTTTTGGCCTTTCTGTATCCGCGCACTAGCAAACTTGGGGATTTGAGTTTGGGGCATTTTTCCGGCGACTTCAAATAACGGTAGTGCAGAAATACATCTCGGTAGGGAATCTCCACATCTTCACCAGCACACAATAGATTAATTTTGGTAGCCGAAATACTCATGTAATGCAAATAAGTCAACCGTCGCCCTTTGTCATATAGAACATAATCTATCACATCAAATTGAGAAGACCAATGATTCCCCGTCACCTGTTCGGGTTGAGTATATGCAAAGTTGTAAAAAGATATTTTGCTGCGGGCGACTAAATAGTTAAGTAAAGATTGGTCAGCGCCCCGCAAAGACATAATTTCCGCTTCTCCTGATGTTAATTTTTCGATAAATTGAGAAGCATTATTTCGATTAAAAACCCCTAGTTTTGACGCAAACCAACCCGCACAAAAAGTATGAGATGGCAGTTCGTCAATATTTAAAATGTGAGGTAATTTGGCGGAGGAAAAATCAAATATATAATTGAGGTCGGATTTGTATTGAAAATCGTTTGCTACCCAATCAAAATCATCGAGTTTTTGATAAATGTAATCGAGAGAACCCATTAACAGAGTGTCTGCGTCAAAATAGATGAATTTATCAAAAGGGCCGTCGAAACAACATAATTTTCGGTGCATCTCCAAACATTGAACAGGTTTCAAACCTTTAGATTTCCATACTTTTTGAGCTTTTGCATGAGTTTTCCAAACTTGAGTCGCAAAGTCTTCCCAGAAATGGAGGGAATCGGTATTTTCAAACAGGGTGACATGAGGACGAGTTGCAATTTCTACTTGCACTTTTTTCATTCTGTCATCGTAGGGAATGATGCAAACTGGAATATCTTTTGCCCCATTGACTTCGAGGCTGTTTAATAAAGCGACTAAGTGGTCAAAAACAACATCGTTTGCCAGAATATAAATGCCGTCAGCCATAGTTTTTTAGTTAATAAGTAACCCAGCGCATATATATTTCTTTTTAGGTGCGGGCAAGATGCCCACACCACAAGAAATAAAATTTATTGATTGT
>NZ_JAUBUJ010000079.1:0-11963 GCF_036705405.1 Microcoleus sp. B13-B6 | reverse complement strand
GGAACAGGCATCTTGCCTGTTCTCCAAAGCTTGTTGGCTGTCAGAAACACAACAAAATTTATGAATTGTGGAACAGGCATCTTGCCTGTTCTCCAAAGCTTGTTGGCTGTCAGAAACACAACAAAATTTATGAATTGTGGAACAGGTATCTTGCCTGTTCTCCAAAGCTTGTCTGGTGTCAAAAGCACCCCCAAATTTCTGAATTGTGGAACAGGCAAGATGCCTGTTCTTCAAAGCTTGTTGGCTGTCAGAAAAACCCCCGAATTTCTGAATTGTGGAACAGGCATCTTGCCTGTTCTTCAAAGCTTGTCTGGTGTCAAAAGCACCCCCAAATTTCTGAATTGTGGAACAGGCATCTTGCCTGTTCTGCAAAGCTGGTTGATCATGATACCACATATGATTTTATCCTCACCTACTGAAAACCCGAAATATTTTTTGCACTAAATTTGGTTGTTCCTCATTGAGATAACGATAATGTTTCCAAAGTTGCCAATAAGGACTACCCGATTTAATTGGTATTCCCGCCCAGTGAATATATTTTAACCTTTTGCCTTTGTCATAAAGAACATAATCTATTTCTTGAAAATGTTTGGAACCAGCCCAGCTTCCAGGTTCGCTTGGTGAAGCTTGAACAAGGTTGCAGCGCTTGGGAATCAGCTTAAGAGTAATATAATTTAGTATAGGTTGGTCTGTGACATTTTGAGTAAAGTCAAAATATTCTCGATGCTGCGAACATTCTCGCAAAATTTCATACATTTGCGATTCTGTAATATTTCCTTTTCTGGAAGCCCAAAAACCGCTGTTGAATACATCTTGAAGCTGTGAGTCGGTAAAGATATTCTGTTCTTTTACAGCGGGTGAAAATACATTTCGCAGTTTTTCGCTGAGGTGGTGATAGTCGCAGCAAAAAAAGTCTACTTCTGATAGTTTGTTTAAGTTGGCTGCGATGTCTTCAAAGACGATGATATCGGTATCGATGTACAGAAATTCATCGAGGGGGCCAAACCAGGCGGCGAGTTTTCGCATTTTGTTGGGGAGGGCTAAAAAGTTGCGATCGAACATTTGGCCAATTTCTCTGGTAAACTGTTCCACAAACTCCAGATTTGGGAACAATCGGACCCCGTGGAGACTGCTGAGTGCGGCTGCGACTTGCTGATAATTGTCGTCGAAGGGAATCATAAAAATTGGTACTTGACAATTGTACAGACGTATGCTGTTTAAAAGGGCGATCGCACTTTCGATCACCTTATCATTCGCAACAATATAAATACCGCGATTCATACATTTATCCTCAACCTTCTCAATACCCTGGTTAACAAATTCGCCCCAGAAACCTCAGTATAAGACTTTGGCGCTTCGGCAAAAATCGGACGCTTTGACGGTTCGCGGAGATAGCGGTAATGCAGAAACAAATCGCGATAGGGAAAGTCAATATTTTCGCCCGCACAAACTCTCCGAATTAAATCCGGCGGCACACCAATATAATGAATGTAAGTAAGTCGGTTTCCCTTGTCGTACAAAATTCTATCTTGCTCTTCAAAATGTTTAGAAGTGACGCTACACCCAGTTTTTTCGCCATCCGGGAGGCTATAAGCAAAATTATAGCTATTCATCCCCGTTTTCATCACCATATAATTGAGCAACGGCTGTTCTCCCGCACCTTCATAGAGAATTTCCGCATCGCCCGATTGCAGTTGAGCTAACAGCCATTCCCTAGTATCTTGCTCAAACAATCCTTGCTTGCTGGCGTAAAATCCAGAACAAAATATTTCCGAGTCTATCCGATATTGCTCAAAAAGTTCGAGGAGTTTTGGTGACTGAATATTGTATACTTTAGTGGGGTCGCGAAATTGAAAATCATAAACCACAAAATCCGATTCCTCTAACTTCAGAAAAACCGCATCAAGGCAATTCATCACCAAAGTATCCGCATCCATATAGATAAACTTTTCAAACGGACCGTCGAAAGCGCAAAAGCGCCGATGTGCGCCGTAAAGCCGGAATTTTTTGCGGTTCAAACGCTCGGGTGCGGCTGCTTGCATGAATTTATCCCATCGCTGAATAGATGCGCTATCTTCATAAATAAAGACGTTGGGACGGTTAACAATTTCAGCTTTGATTTGCTCTATCTGGTCGTCGAAAGGATAAATACAGACAGGAGTATTTAAGCCTAAGATAACTTCAATACTGTTGAGCAAGGCAATTAGTTGGTCGTAAACTGTATCGTTGGCAAGCGTGCAAATTCCATTCATATCTATTAGTCCGCGAAGGCGGACTTTGTTTGTGTAGAAGCGGTTTCAACCGCCGAATCATTTAGTAAAATGGTAGAGGAGGGCGATCGGGGGGAGGCTAGGAAATAGGAATATCCAAAGAACAAGCTACACGAAAACCCCAGTATCTGTGACCCTCACCTGCCAAATACCAATAACGACTCATGCTACGGCAATAGGGAGCCTCATCTTCCCAGGAACCACCACGCAGAACTCGGTTATCATCTGTACCAGTTTCCCAAGAACTCCCGTCAGAAGGCGCGTCGATGTAGCTACTGTGCCGCCTATCACTGCACCATTCACAAACGTTCCCGTGCATATCGTAAAGTCCAAAAGCATTCGGAGGAAAACTCCCGACATTAGTTGTTTTTCGACGGTTAACTGGCGATTTTGGAACACGACAGAACTCATTTTGCTTGTAATTCGCTAGATTGAATGTAATAGTTTCCCCAAAATGAAATGGGGTTGTTGTGCCGGCTCGACAGGCGTATTCCCATTCTGCTTCACTCAGGAGGCGATACTTTTTCCCGGTTTTTTGCGATAGTTTGCTACAGAATTCGACGGCATCATTCCAGGATACTTGTTCTACAGGAAGTTTTTCACTTTTGAAATAGGAGGGTTGGTTTCCCATCACTGCTTGCCACTGTGCTTGGGTGATGGGATATTTGCCTGCATAAAAAGCCGGTACTGTGACTTCATGCTGCGGCCTTGCAAAATCATCTATAAGTTTCTCTGTTACTGGCGAACCCATTATAAATGTGCCACCTGAAATATAAACCATTTCCAGCATAACTCCGTTACCTAAGTCTTCTGGGAAGAAGCGAGCAGAGGACGTATTACGACTGTTTTCTGTTCCTTTAGGATCAACTGTGATGACATCAAACTCAAAGATAGGCAAATTGTTTGGTAAATGCAACTTTTCCTTTAAATCTTCTATCTTTTGCAGGAGGAAGTATGCAGCCAACTTCACCTTCATTGATTCATCTTGCAGTGTCCCAATTATTAAATCTAAACCTGCATCTCCATATTTGAGCGCTTCAGACAGTGCAGCAATTTTCACCTCGACAATCGGTGAAGCCAAACGACTCTTAACACCGGGAATCCCGCCTAAAACAGCCGCAGCGAATGGCACTTGAGATTCACCGCCCTTGACGGCATCGTATTCTCTGGGTTGATTTTGGTTTTCTGTCATTGCGCTATTTCCTAAGATACAAAGTTAGACAGCCAATTAAGCAGGTTCAATTCGTGGAGAATGATTTGTCTAGCTTCAGCAATTTTATCCCTCGCTTCATGCCAATAATCCGCAGTAGCTACAACCTCTTTAATAAATTCTACTCCTTTCTCATCCAAACTCGGCAGCCTCAGAAAACTCCCCGCCGGCAACAATTTATCCGCCGCCGAACCGCCGTAATAAATCGGCAAACACCAAGCTAACAAAGCATCCCAAAGCTTCTCGCTGACATACCAATCGTTTTCGGCATAATTTTCAATAGCTAAGTTGTAATAGTATGGTGCCACGGCGTGCCATTTATTGTTGACAGTCCCGTTCCCGCGCGCCCAAGTTGGCAAGTTTCGCCCGTAAAGGTCAAAATCCAATTCTTCTGATTGCAGCAATTTGATAAAGTCTAATCTCTGGCGGTGATTGGCGCTGCGGCTAACACCTGAAGTAATCCAAGAACAGGATTTAGTTTTTAGTGGCGCAGGCATTTCATCTAGTTCTCGAAACGAGTTAGAGTGATACCAAATCGCGGGCATATAATCGGGTTTTGGTGCGAAATCGTCTGGCCCGGAAACGTAACCGCAATAAAGTTTGGCTTGTTCGTAGTTGGCTTTGGTAATTTCAATAACTTCTGGTAATGGTGGCTCGCGGATTAGGTAAATTATCCGTTCCTGGGGGACGCCGCGCAATTTTTCTCGAACGTCATTTTCGGGATTTTGGGGGCTGGGACGGCGAATTTTGTCGAGCCAGGATTGCTTTTTGGAAGGTTGGGGAAAGTCGAATTGATACATGAGTAAAAAGTCTGGTTCGGGGTGGTTGGCGAGCATTTGAATGTTGCCCCATTTGCCGAAGTTGTGGGGAGTTTGTTGCCACAGCCAGTCGCTTTGGTTCATGCCTGGGTATGTGGTGATTGTACCGATAATTTTTGGGTTCATATCTAATAATAAATCGGGTTTTTGCGTGTGGGCGGGGCGGGTTTATGAGATTGTTTACTTGAGGCGATTATGGTTGGTAAAAGCCGCCCCTACTGATAATAAATGTGGTTTTTGCGTTTGGCAGGGCGGGTTTATGAGATTGTTTATTTGAGGCGATGATTGTTGGTAAAACCCGCCCCTACTGAATTTTGAATTATCGGATATCGCACTTGCTCATCTACATAACCCATAATTTTCTGTATCCTATTTTCCCAGGAAAATTGCTTGACAAAATTCAATGTTTCTGCATAACCTTCGCTTTTCCTCGGATATTTGGTTAAACAATCTCGAATGCTTTTTGCAAATTCATACGGGTTATCCGGTTCGCACCAAGTTGCTGCTATATTTCCAGATTTAAATTCCATTAAAGATGCAATCTCCGTCGCTACAATCGGAGTTCCCGATGCCATGTAATCAAAGAATTTTAAAGGAGATGTGAACGTCGCGGCCTCTGTCAAACAGTGCGGGTGAGTCAAAACATCGGCTGCTTGCAGCAAGCTAGCCAGTTGATTTTGAGGCAGGTAGCCGAGAAATTTAATGTTGTTAACTTGCTTGGATTTGGCTAACTGCTGGTATGCTGTTACTTGGGATGAATCACCGCCCGCGATCGCAAATTGAACCAGTGGCAATTCCTTAGCCACATCCACCAACATATCAACACCTTTAAACGGGTAAAGTCCGCCTGCATAAACTGCTAAATGCTGTCTGTCATCTTCTAATAATTGCTGTCGCCAATTCTGGGCAGATTCTGTTTGTCGGGCGAGAAACAAATGGTTAAAACCGTTGTGCAGCATAATTACTTTTTCCGGTGGCATCCCATTCTTAATCATGCTGTCTCGGACAGTATCGGCAACAGTTACAGCAATTTGAAATAGAGGATTGCGAACGATTTCTGATTCAAATTGCTTGTTTTCATGGTGATGCTGTTCGTAGATAGCGGGAATTCCGTTTTTAACTGCTGCTTTGACAAAGTTCCAGTCGCGGGTGTGGACAATTTTAGTGGATTTAAGCAGGTGAATCGGTAAATAGTATTTGGATACTATTGTACTGGAACTCGTCCACTTGCTGTCCCAAAAGTCGATCGGCCACGGCATCGGTAAATCTGCTACTTTTAATTTATCTTGAATATTGTAAATTGTGGCAAGTTTGTCATCGGGTTTCCGGGGTTGAAAAGGAAAAAGCAAATCAACCGGATTCAAAGCACTCCAGCCTTTGCGGAGATATACCAAAACTGCTGGTAAACCGAGATTTGCTGCGGCATTTGCAGAGTGTGCAACTTGAACTAAGCTCGCTACATTGGGTTGCGGCAAGATATTTCGGGTAAAAAATACATAATATTTGGACATGGTAATTGGTAGTTAGTAATTGGTAATTAGTAATTGTTGACTGTGCAGACTGTTGACTGTTGACTGTTGACAACTGCCAACTGACAACTGCCAACTGCCAACTGCCAACTGCCAACTGACTACTTTTTAACAGCCTGACGCTTAATAGTATTTTCTATAAATTCTAAAGTAGTGAAAATATTAGCAGCCGAGTGAAATGATTCTCTGATTAACTCGTCTCTTTCTTCGGGAGAGTCTACCATTTCATCTACGAGCAATTTGAGGTAAGCTATCATGGGAGTCAGGCGAGTGCGAATTTCGTAAGAACCTCTAATTAGAGCTTCATCGCGAGCGGTTTCTTCGGCAAATTGCACTGAATACAAGCGAGTGTAGTACCCTCCTTTGGCTAGCAATTCTTCGTGGGAACCCATTTCTACTACTTGTCCGCGATCGATCACGGCGATTTTGTGGGCTTTTTGGACTGTGGAGAGGCGGTGGGCAATTACCAACGTTGTGCGATCGCAGCTCAATTTCTCGATCGCCGCTTGCACGTACCTTTCCGAAACCGTATCCAGCGAACTCGTTGCCTCATCTAAAATTAAGATTTCCGGATTTTGCAGCAGGGCTCTAGCAATTGAAATTCTCTGACGCTGCCCTCCCGATAAGATCACGCCCCGATCGCCAATTTGAGTATCCAACCCCTCCGGCAATAGTTGGATAAACTCGTAAGCATTCGCCCCCTTCGCCGCTTCCACAATTTCTTCCTCAGTCGCTTGGGGTTTAGCATAAGCAATATTTTCCCGCACTGAAGCATTAAATAAAAACGTATCTTGGCTAACAATACCCATCGCTTGCCTGAGACTTTTCAGCTCAAATTCGCGCAAATCCCTGCCATCTAGCGAGATATGACCTTCAGTAGGATCGTAAAATCTCGGCAGTAAATCTGCCAAAGTTGACTTGCCCGAACCCGAAGTTCCTACCAAAGCCAAAGTAGTACCGTGAGGTAGAAATAAATCAATTCCTTGCAAAACTAAATTTTTGTGGTTAGGATAACTAAAAGATATTTTATTAAAATGAATTCCCGATCGCAAATGAGTGTAAGGCACAGAACCGTTCAGCATAAATGGCTTGTCCTCGCAGCTCAAAAAATCATTAACCACCTCTACACTAGCCGACGTATTAGCAAATTGACTGCGCCCGCTATTCAACTGAGAAATTAAAGGAATTAACCTAAAAAGTACCAATAAGTAGGTTAATAAAATTGTCGAAATAGACTCTATCTCATTAGCAAATATTGTGCGACCTATAAATACAATCAAAATTACAACTATTAAATTAACAACTTCGTTAATTGGGGCGATCGCCGCATAATTTACCTGAGCCTGAAAATCCGCTTGTTCTCGCCTTTGAATTAAATGCTTGATCCGCTGATACTCCCTTTCCTCGTTCCCCGTTGACTTGACCAGCCGAATCCCAGTAATCGTTTCCAACACCCTAACCGAATAATCTTTCGACATTTCAGAAAGCAGGTAGCCAAAATACTTGGAACGGTTAATAATATATTGATTTGCCCAAGCAACTAAGGCCAGCAAAAGTGTAGCTGTCACCGTCAGTTTCCACGAGATAGAAAGTAGCAGACCCACAAACACCAAAACGGTGATTGACGTAGTAAACATTCCGATGGCCGTACCAACTGCACTAGCAGTCCGACCAATCTCTCCGCCCAATCTATTAATTAAATCCCCGACTTTAGTTTTCGAGTAAAAATCTAAATCTACTTCTAACAACAACCGCAAACCTGCTTCTCGCAAATCAAAAGTCAGAGAGCGCGTCAGAGAAGTAGCTACTAAAGTATTGATATAACTCGCAACATTTTTTAAGAAAATTGCCAGCACAACCGCCCCGGTCATCAACATTAAACGCTGATTTTCGGGCATTCCCTCAAAGGGATACATCAAAGTTTTAATTAGAGGTGGAGCACCACGCAGCTCGATAGCGTGCTCTAAAAAACTTAAAAGCACTGGTACAATCAGAGTAGTGCTGATACCGTTGAATAAAGCGCCAGAAAAGCCCAGCATCACAGTTAAGAGAATCCTGCCGGGATATCGTCTGGCAAATTTTAGGAGTAGCTTATTGGCAGACATGAAGCATTCCCAGCTAAACAGTACGGCATCTCAAAATATTCTTTAATAACAGCCAGCTTTTCTTCCTCCCGTGAGTTTTTTTTTAAATAACATTTACATACCTGCGATTATATCTGAAAGTATCGGTTTCATTGCTTCAATACTATATTCTTTTACACATTTTTCCCGAGCTTTCATTCCTTGTAAATTAGCCACTGTAAAATTTTGAAATATCCATTGAATTTTTTGTGAAATTTGAGCGGGAGAACTAGGATCGACTAAATAACCCGTTCCTCCTAAAATTTCTGGAATATCCCCCACTCGCGTAGACAAAACAGGCTTAGCCATTGCCATGCCATCTGTCAGCTTGAGCGGAAACTGAGCCACGGCTGTGAGAGTTTCTCGCTGAGGAACAACGACAACATGAGCCGCCGCTACAACCGACGGCATCATCTCCACTGGAAACCTTGGCAGTTTAATAATCCAACGCCCCCATTGTTTCACAAGTTTATCATCATAATCATCATAAGGACTCCCGCCGACGATCGCTAATTTTAAATCGGGTTCATTTAACTGTTCGAGGGCCATCAAAACATCCTCAACACCTTTGTGAGGTCGCGGCGCACCGGGGAACATTAAGATTCTATACCCGGACAAGCCGTAACGCTGTCTGCTCAATTCAGGATTGTATTTAGCAGGGTCGAACATTGCAGTATCCTTACCATTAGGCAAATATACACCACCAAAACGCTGTTTTAAAAACTCAGTATCAACGGTGACTGCATCCGCACGGTGAATGAGACTTTCCATCCACTTGAGATAGAGGGGATTATCGGGTTCTCTCAATTGACCATTGTGTTTAAAAATATCTCGATAAAGTTGTTTGAAAGAGGGACGGTATTGCCATTCATCTCCCCCGTACCAGCTCAGTTCCCAGTCGTCTATATCTAAAATTATAAAGTGGCGACTCGCCAGTTTTTTTAGCAGCGATAACCCAAAGCTTGTCGGTTTAGGTTTGACTGCATAAATAATATCCCCATCTATTTTTTTCCAAAGTTTTTGAGCATCCATCAAAAACCCCGGATAATTTTGAGCTGGTATCGCACATACGGGGATGTCTCTGGGAGGAATAGCATACAAGTCCTTGCCAAACTGAAATCCCACTACTTCTACATCACATTTAAGCTCTATCAAGACTTGAGCTAATAAAAAAGCACGAATTGCACCTCCTCCTGACAAATCGCTCACTACTAATGAAACTTTCACTGAGTATTTTGTTTAAAACATTTGTTTAATTTTCCTGCTTAACCGAGCTTTTGTCAAGGCGATAGGGACTCACGCACTCCCGACCAAAGCAACCGGGTTTTTAACCAGGGGAAAGGACAGCAACGCGTCTTTTGGTAAAAATCAACCAGTGATGCACCCAGGACTGTTATTCAAGCCAGCAATAATTCTTATAGGTAAATTTTCGGATATGTTGAGGCTAATTTTTTTTATGGTGGGCTGAATTTTGTTGCTTTTGATGCAGTTGGCCAACAAACTTTAATTATTTTAAACGCCAGGGATTGTTAAGTTGATTTGGTAAAAATATTTGAGCCGTGCGATCGACTATTCTAGTAAAGAGCGATCGCGTCACGTTCTTCGCGTATTGAGGGCGGTAAGGATAAGTGCAGTGCATTACTTTAATCGGTTTGTCGATCGTATAAACATCTTTCCACTTATCTAAGTAGTTGTAAACCGGGGACAAAGTTGTCATTTTCGGTTTCACCGATTCCACAGCAGCCGCAAAAGCGCCCTGGTCTTTTAACAGTAGCACATTTTGATGCGCCACTACCATCTCGAAATATTTCTTAAAGTTTGTAAACAATTCCTGAGTTTTACTGCTTTTCGTAAAAGCGATAAATCCGCCATTGTATTGAATGCTATTTTCATTTAGCGGCAACCCGACAGACTGCAAAGTTGACAGAATATCCTGCTTGACTCTTAATAAATTTGCCGCTTTAGCAATCGCAGGCTGCACATCTTCCGTCACCAACAAATCCACCCCATCAAGAAAATCAAACACCTCATCTATTGGCGACAGCAAACAAATATCACAATCCATATAAATAGTTTTCTCAAACAGAGATTCCCCGTACAAAGCCAGCTTAGCTAGCCGCGACGCTAAAACAGGATTTTCATTAGAGGGCGCAGGTTTCAATATGACATTTCCGAACACGTGAAGTAAAGGATATAAAATTAGAGGAACTCTATCTATTAAAATAATAATGGGTTCCCGGTGAAACTTCCTGACAGACGCCAGAAAATGAACGCAATCCTGGAAAGAGTAAAGACCAGTTAAAATAGTGATAAATCCCTTGACTGCTAATTTATTTGAATTCATTAATTTACTTATTGATTTACTTATATAGCAATCCTAAATCATTTGTAAAAATATGTAGGGGTAGTGCTACCCCTACTCCCCGTGCCTACCCCAGTCAAGGCGGGGCAACCGGGCGTGGGTTTTGCCCCTACAAGAATTACACGAATCATTTAGGATTGCTATAGCGGTTCTCAAGCGTGGTGAGGTATGCCCACGGAGGCCTATGCCCCATGCACGTCGGGTACCTCATGTTACTGAGAAATGCTATATTTCCCTCAGTGTGTCCACTCCCAAAAGCTCTCACTCCAGTCATCTCGACCGTGAAAAATTCCTTGCCATTCATAAAAATGTACAAAATCTTTCAGGTTAATTGTTTTATTGACATCGCGGATCATATAAAGAGGTTTATCTCCATAAAAAGAAGCCCACATAGTATAACTGCTAGGCGGCCCGACAACATAGTCGCACTCAGCCAAAGCATACATATCTTCAATTAAATGACCGCTGCCAAATCCACAGTTAAAATCGTCAAAAAAACTCGGATTTTGCGAAACATTAGAACAAATCAAAAAGTTTATTTTTTTGCCTTCAAATAGCCTCATCACATAATTCATGACTTCTAAATATTGCTCACTTGTGTAAAAGTATCTACCCTTTTGATGCTGAACATAATCCCCTTGGCGGATGTGAATTCCGACTAGGATATCAGAGTTATTTTTTAAAGTCAATATCAAACGATCTACATTGATTCTATATCGCTCTAATGGTGCAAAGTATGCTCTAATCGGGTCGGCGTACTTGTGTAAATAGGGGATATCTTCTACAAACCAGCCATCTCGAAATAGCCAGCCTTGAAAAAAAACAATTGAACCCTGCTTGATTTGTTCGATCTCCTGATATTTGAGCCAACTAAAAGGTTGTTTTCGGGTTATTTCTTGCGTTTTTAATATTTTTTGGTTGCTTAAATACTTAATAAAATTATAATATTTCCTTTTGACAAACTTGTTACCGGCTGCGGTAAAATATGGAGGAGGATAACAACACAAAAAATCCCCTGCGGTTCCCACAAAGAATTCTGCATATTCGTCAAAAGCAGGATTGAGAACAGTCAAATTATGCTCGATCGCCCAAGCAATGAAATTAGCAAAAAGCAGCAGTCGGTTGCCCAGTTGTCCCGATTTAGCAGATATTATTAGCATATTGTATTTTTGGGGCGGGCGGGACGCCCAACCCTACTCCCCACAAGAATTCAATCAAACTTTGCTGTAATGGTAAGGTGCGCTGCACCTTAAAGACTAAGAGTTGTGGCGTTTTTGGTGCCACTGCCAAGCATGGGAGATAATGTTCTTAATTTCGGGATATTCAGGAGACCAGCCCAAGGTTTTGATGGCTTTCTCGCTGCTGCAAACCAAAGCAGGTGGGTCTCCCGGACGCCGCACGAAACCGCCTTAATCTCTTTTCCCGTCACTTGACGAGCCGTTTCTATCACCTCTTTCACCGAAAACGCGCCGCCATTGCCCAAATTAAAGAAATCAGATTTGCCACCATTTAGCAAATATACTAATCCTAAAATGTGACCAGATGCCAAATCGTTAACGTGAATGTAATCCCGAATGCAAGTACCGTCAGGAGTCTCGTAATCCGTGCCAAAAATCGCGATCGAATCTCGTTTACCCAAAGCCGCGAACAA
>NZ_JAUBUJ010000251.1:0-1208 GCF_036705405.1 Microcoleus sp. B13-B6 | reverse complement strand
GACTAAGAAAAAATCCCTTTCCTCTTGGTGGCGTTTTGTCAAGTACAATTTATACAAAATTAGATGCGTTTACCCTGCCCATCTATGGGGATTATTTCTCCTCCCATCTTGGTGATAAGGGTTTCTACCCATTGAAGAAAACAACGATTCAATTCTTCGGGATTAATAAATTCAAATACCCGACCGAAGGTGTCATCAGAGGGAATACCGTGAGGTAATGCCAAAAACTTTTCTAACCACTGTTTTTTGCTAATGCCATAATTTTCCATATCTTCCCATCCTTGCGCTCCAGCAATTACTGCTAAAATCGCAATTACTAAGATATCTGTGAGTTGATGTTTCTTAGTTCTCTCCACTCTGGACTCTTTGATCTCTTGGAAGTGCTGAACTAAACTTTTTTGAATACACCCGATATCTGCCACTTCGGTTAGTTTTCTCTCAGCAGGACAATTTTTCTGAGCCTCGGCATTTTTGTTGTTAACGCCTTGAAACATATAGGGTATTTTTGAGGTTTTCAACTACAGTATTACTGTCATCTCACTGATCTGTGTTAGGAGTCAAGTGTGCTGTCTACACAGTCTCTTATGCTTATTTTGTTAACTTTGTCAAGTTCATATTATACCCAATTAGATGAGCTTACCCTGCCTCGTAAACCCAGTTGACGGTAGTAATTTTCCTGTGAGGTAATAGCCGGTGTTAATAATGCGGATAGTTGCGAGGCAATCGCCGAGTCTTCCACCATTGGTCGGGTAGTTTTTTTGGCGTGGTCGCGATTAGTTTTTTGACTTTTTGCCATATTTACTGACCTCTACAATTGCTCAATTATTTGTCAATTCTATCGTTTGATAATACCAACGCCCGCAACTATCATGCGCCAGCGCTTGCGGTACAACTATTATCGATCGTCCGCCACAATTATCGATCGTCCGCCACAATTGTCGATCGCCTGCCACAATTGTCGATCGTCCGCCACGCCAGAGCGAGCGAACCACTTATTAATAATGATAATCGCTGTCGCTGGGAGAGTCTTCCAGAGGCAGACTCTCCCACCCTTCTCCCTTGTTTGATTATCATTATTATTCGATTGTATTTCTACACAAGGGGGTATTGACAAAATCTACTCCCTTCTAACCCACATTCCGCACCCACAACTGTCACACATCAACAAAAAGGGGATGAAATAGTACAAATGAACTAAGTCCCAATCG